>JAFYMM010000338.1 GCA_017550055.1 Paludibacteraceae bacterium | reverse complement strand
CAATATTAATATTATTTTTTTCATAAACTAATAATTTTCATTTTTTACGCAAATTGCCATTAATTATCCATTAACAACTATTATTTACGAATAATTTACGATAACTAACGTTAAAAATAAAATCTTGTTCTCTTATCTTTTTTATTTTTCTTTGATAAACATCACTGTCACAGCACCTATTATGAGGAATGCGCCAGATAGGACAAGCATCCAAATGGCTTCGAGGCCAAAGAGATGTTTCAACAACAAACCACTAAACAATGCGTTGATAATCTGTGGTATAGTTATAAAGAAATTGAAAATACCCATATAAACACCTGTTTTGCCAGCAGGCAAAGCTGGAGCCAAAATTGCGTATGGCATTGCAAGAATAGACGCCCATGCTATACCGATACCAATCATTGGAAGAATAAGCATTTGATCGTTGGAAATAAAATACATAGAAATCAAGCTAATACCACCAATAACCAAAGCTACGGCATGGGTTGTTTTACGACCTAATTTCTTTGAAATAGGAATCAAACAGAGAGCAAACAACATTGCCACAAAATTATACACCCCAAAAATTACACCCACCCAGTCGCCAGCTTGTTGATAGAGAGGCGAAGTGGCATCGGCTGTGCCATAGATATGTTGCGCCACAGCAGGTGTAGTATATACCCACATGCCAAACAACGCAATCCACGAAAAGAACTGAACAACACCAAGTTGCAACATTGTCTTTGGCATATTCACAAAATCGCGGAACATATCGGTGAATTTAGCTTTCTCCTCAACAGCCTCTTTAGATGCAAACTCAGCTAACTCTTTTGGCGAATATTCTTTAGTATGCGTAACAGTCCATAAAATTGTAACAATCAACACCGCAGCTCCTACATAGAACGAATATACCAAATTCAATGGTACACCCGAGGCCGATGTAGCATCGCCCAAACCAAACCAATTCAACATCACGTATGGCAACCAAGAACCAATCACTGCACCTACACCAATCAAGAATGTTTGCACCGAAAAACCTACTGTCGATTGCTCATCAGGCAACATATCTGCCACCAATGCACGAAACGGCTCCATCGTTACATTGATACTAGCGTCCATAATCATCAAAAAGCCAGCACCAATAAACACCGCTGGCATAAAAGCCGAAAACACACCTGCATTTGGCATCAAAATCAAAGCGATAGCAGTCAATATTGCACCTACAAGGAAATAAGGACGGCGACGACCTAAACGACACCATGTTTGGTCGCTATAATGACCGATGATAGGTTGCACAATCATACCAGTGAGTGGAGCCACAATCCAGAACCACGAAAGATGCTCAACATCAGCACCGTATGTCTGCAATATACGACTAGCATTAGCATTTTGCAATGCAAATCCCATTTGAATACCCAAAAATCCCATACTCATCGACAGGATTTGTCCGAAACTTAATCTTGGTTTAGTTTTCATATTTTCAATACTATTTATCCAATTTACATTTAACGTGCAAATTTACAAAAAATATCTACATTAACAAAATATCATTCACTACAATTTTCCATTTCGCTACTTATCCAAATTCACTCGCCAATTGGCGAGTATATACACAACTCCCTGCTCCCTATTCCATACTCCCTGCGCCCTACTCCCTGCGCCCTATTTTACACTGAGAGAGATAGGCGCATACCGCTACCGTCGTTACGGTAGTCAGAAGCGCAGAACTCACGGATCGAGACACGACAGCGCCTCGCAACACCGTCCCAACAGCCCCCACGCAACACACGGTTGACACTTGATATTGGACCTTGCGGATTACGCTCGGGAGATAATTCATAATAGGTGTAATCATACCAATCATTACACCATTCCCACACATTACCACTCATATCATATAGACCCAATTCATTTGCCTTTTTCTGCGCAACAGGATGCGTTTCTCTATTGGAATTATCCCGAAACCAAGCAACCTCACCAAGATTATTACTTCCTGCATATTTATAACCTATTGACTGATTACTTCCTCGTGCAGCAAACTCCCATTGTGCTTCGGTTGGCAATGCAAAGGTTCGTCCTGTTATTTGATTGAGTTTCTTAATAAACTCTTGACAATCGTTCCATGAAATAGTTTCTACT
>JAFYMM010000337.1 GCA_017550055.1 Paludibacteraceae bacterium | reverse complement strand
GGTTTTGCTTTGGGCTATTATCAGCATGTTCCGCCAAATCGAAGCCAATTTCAACGATATATGGAACGTGAAGAAGAATCGCTCTATTGTGCGCCAATTCACCACCTATATCACAATGCTCATCGTTGTGCCAATTTTCATTGTCATTTCAAGTGGTATCAGCGTGAAGGTCGATGAATATGTTTCTCTCATTGCCCAATCTTCTGTAGGTTCGTTCTTTGTGCCTATATATCAGTTCTTGGTTAAGCTCTCTCCATTTGTTATATATTGGCTATTATTTACGCTCATCTATGTGATTATACCAAATACTAAGGTGAAATTCACGAGTGCAATATTGTCGGGTGTTATTACCGGTACAGCCTTTCTTGCCATTCAGTTCCTCTATGTCAATGGTCAGGTTTCGCTTGCTCAGTACAATGCCGTCTATGGTAGTTTTGCTGCCATTCCGTTGTTGCTCTTTTGGTTGCAACTCTCGTGGACCATCATTCTCTATGGTGCAGAATTGTGCTACGTAAGCCAAAATCTTATCAATTTCTCATTTGAGAGCGACACAAAAAATATATCTCGTCGTTATAAGGATTACACACTTTTCATTGTACTCAAAATCATAATTTCACGCTTTTGTCAAGCCGAGCAACCAATTTCAGCCAATCAAATAGCCCTTAACTACAATATCCCTCTGCGTCTTGTGCATGACCATATAAAACTATTGGTTGATACAGAAATTATATCGGAAATTTATATCGAACAAAACTCCGACCGCTTCTATCAACCAGCAATGGATGTAAATCTTATTACAGTTAATTTGGTTTTTGAAAGGATAAATTGCTTTGGCTCAGAGAATTTCAAAATTACCGACAACGGTAGTTTCAATGATATTTGGCAAAAACTACAGAATCTCCAACAAACGATCAATGAGGAAAGCTCAAAAATACTTATTCGCGATTTGTAATATGAAAAGAATACTTATACTATTGATTATAAATTGTTTGTTCTGCATTGCGCATTGCCAAAATGTACGTTGTGGAGCCGACCGACTCGACCAATATCTCCCTCTTTTGAAAGGAAAGCGAGTGGGCATCGTAGCGCATAAAGCAAGTTATATCTACACCGAAGCGTTGGATAAGAAAGCGTTACGCAAATATAAAATCACACAAAACACACATCTTGTCGATTTATTAGCCACTCAAAATATCAACATAGAGTGTGTCTTTGCTCCCGAACATGGTTTTCGTGGTACAGCCGATGCAGGCGAAAAGGTGTCGAGTGGGGTAGATGAGCAAACAGGTATCATGGTGCGCTCGCTCTACGATGGTAACACAGGTCGTCCGAGCGATTCCATTATGTCGCTTTTAGACGTTGTACTCTTCGACCTTCAAGATGTTGGCTTGCGATATTACACCTATCTCACCACAATGGTCAAGATGATGGAGGCATGTGCAACTCATCATGTTCAAATGATAGTTCTCGACCGTCCAAACCCTAACGGACACTATGTCGATGGACCTATTTTGGATATGAAATATCGCTCAGCAGTAGGCTATTTGCCTGTGCCGGTGGTGCATGGTATGACTCTTGGCGAAATTGCCCACATGGTCAATGGCGAAGGCTGGTTGCCCGATTCGGCACAATGCAACATTAAGGTGATAACTTGCGAAAATTACACACATCAAACTCTCTATCAGCTACCTGTAGCCCCATCGCCTAACCTTCCAAACATGCGAAGTGTCTATCTCTATCCAGCAATGTGCTACTTCGAAGCCACACCCGTCAGCCTTGGGCGTGGCACCGACTATCCGTTCCAATGCTATGGCCATCCTAATATGCTTGGCTATGAATATAGTTTTACGCCAACTTCACGCTTTGGAGCCAAAACGCCACCACAACAAGATTTAAAGTGCTATGGTGTTGATTTGACCTCATATCCTTCTGTTGACACAATCTTTTCGCGTGGCGTTGACCTTACCTATCTAATCGATGCCTATCAAAATCTTCACCTTGGCGACCACTTCTTCCGTCCATTCTTCGAGAAACTAATTGGAGTAGATTGGGTACGCAAAATGATAAAATCAGGAAAAACAGCCGACGAAATTCGTGCCATGTGGCAAGAAGATGTAGCAAAATTCCGTCAAAAACGAGCTAAATACCTCCTTTATGCAGAGTAAATATATTTGATATATAAATATTTAACTAATAAAGCAAAAATATCACCTTAAAAATTTGCATAATCCAAATAAATGTCGTACCTTTGCACCCGTTAAAGTTGAGAAGAGAATAACTTTCAAATTTCAAGTTTTAACTTTCAAATTTTAAGTTG
>JAFYMM010000336.1 GCA_017550055.1 Paludibacteraceae bacterium | reverse complement strand
TATTATTCGGCGAGTCCGTTGCATGTGTTGAAGGGGATTGATTTGGAAATCAATCAAGGCGATTTTGTCTCTATTATGGGAGCTTCGGGGTCGGGTAAATCTACTTTGCTTAATATTCTTGGTGTGTTAGATACTTATGATGAGGGTGAGTATTTGCTTGATGGGCAATTGATAAAGGACCTTTCGGAGCGTGAGGCGGCTCATTTGCGCAATCGCACTATTGGTTTTGTATTTCAGAGTTTCAATCTTTTGAATTTCAAAACCGCTTTGGAGAATGTTGCTTTGCCTCTTTATTATCAAGGAGTCCCTCGTAAACGTCGTAATGCTATTGCAATGGAATATCTTGACCGTGTGGGATTAAAAGATTGGGCTGAGCATTTGCCTAATCAGCTTTCTGGTGGACAAAAACAGCGTGTAGCCATTGCTCGTGCGCTGATTGCTAAACCTCGTATTATTCTTGCCGATGAGCCAACTGGTGCGTTGGATTCTCGTACATCACAGGAGGTTATTGAGCTTTTGCGTGAAGTGTCGCATACTGAGGGGATTACTATGATTGTTGTTACCCATGCACAAGAAGTTGCTGAACAAACAGACCGAATTATTCGTATAAAAGACGGAGTTATTGATGTTTGATATTTTTAATGAAATATTCGCCGCTCTCAAGCAGAATCGTATGCGTACGTTTCTCACAGGCTTTGCTATTGCATGGGGTATATTCATGCTTGTGGCTCTATTGGCTGTGGGCAATGGGTTCAGCAATGCTATGTTTGCCAATATGAATTATATGGCACAAAATACGATTTCTCTCTACTCTGGCTATACCTCTATGCCTTATCAAGGACTTAAAAAAGGTCGTAGAATCCGATTTAATATGTCCGATTGCGAGTGGATGAGCAAGCATCTCGAAGGCTGTGTCGCCATATCTCCAATATTCAACCTTTGGGATGGCTCTATTGCCTCTAATACTCTGCAACTCAATGCCAATATAACTGGTGTGAATGAGATATATCGTGATTTGCGAGTATTAGATGTTATTCATGGGCGATTCATAAATCTCGTAGATATGCGCGAGCGACGCAAAGTGGCTGTAATCGATGAGGCTTCGGCGCGAAAACTATTTGGTGATGCCGAGTCATCGATAGGTAAAATGGTGAAACTTACTAATGGCATTACGTTTCAATTAATAGGTGTAGTTGAAGCTGGTTATGAGAATTCGCAACCATCGGTTTATATTCCACTCTCGACAGCCAATGTTATTTATAATCCTTCGGGCTATGTTTCGGATGTGTCCTATATATTAGAGGGTGTCGAAACTGTAGCCGAAGCCGAGGCTTATGACGTACGCCTACGTGCACAATTGGCAAACTATTTCCGATTTGACCCTGCCGATCGCAATGCCATCTGGATTGCCAATCGTATAGAAAATTACGAACAATCAAAGATGATATTTTCAGGTATTAGTTTGTTTATTTGGATTATTGGTATTGGTACTTTGATTGCCGGTATCGTAGGTGTTAGCAATATTATGCTTATTGCTATTAAGGAGCGCACTCGTGAATTTGGCATTCGTAAAGCCCTTGGGGCAACACCTAATAGTATTTTGCTTATGGTTGTTCTCGAATCTTTGATTATAACACTTTCGTTTGGCTATATTGGCATGATGTTGGGCATTGGGTTATCTGAGATTTTATGTGTGATATTCCCTGCTACTACGTCGTCTGGTATGAATCCAACGTTCCTAATGAATCCAACTGTTGACCTTCCAATAGTTTTTTCAGCAACGTTTGTCCTTGTTATTGCGGGAGTTTTAGCAGGTTATTTCCCTGCCCGACGAGCCGTCAAAATCAAACCAATCGAGGCGATGAACTATAAATAGTACAAGAATTGTTTTAAATTTAAAATTGAAACATGTTTGACTTAGATAATTATCAAGAAATTTGGCATACTATCACACGCAACAAAACACGTAGCCTTCTCACCGCTTTTGGTGTTTTCTGGGGCATGTTTATGTTGGTGGTGATGGTGGCACTTGGCAGTGGCATCAGTCGAGGCATTATGGGGCAACTTGATGGTGTGGCACAGAATACTTCGATGATGTTTCCTAGTAATACTTCAATGCCATATAAAGGATTTAAGCGTGGTCGTTCGTGGAATATGCATTCCGACGACTTAGTGGCAATGGAGCGCGAATTTGCGGAGTTGAAATATATTTCGCCTGTGATGTGGGTGTATAATATAGGTAAAACAGCAAGAGGTACAAAATCGGAAGAGTATCGTATGATGGGGCATGATGCCAATTATTTCAAGATGTATCCGTTGAAAATTGTGCAAGGGCGTTGGATTAACGACATAGACCTTCGCGATACTCGAAAAGTGTGTGTCATAGGCGAAAAGGTGTTGAATGACCTCTATAAACCAGGCGAAAATGCTGTGGGCACATTGTTGAGAGTAGGTAGTTCGTACTATACCGTGATTGGCGTAGTAAAAAAAGTTTCTGATGGTGTCAATTTCTTTGGAAATATGGATGAGATGTTGTTGGTGCCATATACAACAGCTCAAAGAATTCAAAATAGTGGCGATGTCGTTCATTGCTTGTGTATTACGGCGTATGACAATGTGGAAATTGGGGATGTAGAAAAGCGCGTGGCGGCATTCGTTAAAGAGCGCAATTTAGTAAATCCCGATGATGAAGCTGCATTGGAGTTGATAAATCTAAAAAAAATATTTGATTCGTTCTCGATGTTGTTTGGTGGGTTGAATTTCCTTGTGTGGGTTGTGGGGTTAGGCACGTTGTTGTCGGGTGTGATTGGGGTTAGTAATATCATGCTTGTTACGGTGCGCGAGCGCACACAAGAGATTGGTATTCGTCGCGCGTTAGGGGCTACACCATTCACTATTATTAAACAAATTATGAGTGAGAGCCTTGTGCTTACTTTTATAGCTAGCTTTGCAGGATTATTTTTTGCAGTTATCGTACTTGGTATAGTTGATGTTGTTATGTCAGCCCAGTCTAATCCTTTTATGGCGTCATTGCAATTATCTTTCTCTCTATCAATCATTGCGCTATTGATTATTATCTTTTCTGGTATGATAGCTGGTTATCTCCCATCTAAGCGTGCTCTCAGTATAAAAGCTGTCGAAGCTCTCCAAGATGAATAAAAATTTAGAAAATGATTTTGTCTAAAAAAAACTAAAATATGAAAAAAGTATTCCGTATTTTCCTATTTGTCCTATTAGGACTTATTGTGATTGGCACATTTGTCTATCTTTATCAGAAGTCTCGTCCTGAGGTGAAAGAGTATCAAATTATCACACCAACTGTACAATCACTCTCTAAAAAGACTGTAGCTACTGGTAAAATTGAGCCTCGCAACGAGGTAGAAATCAAACCTCAAATATCAGGTATTATTAGTGAAATTTATAAAGAGGCAGGGGAGATGGTTCGTGAAGGTGATGTTATTGCTCTTATTAAGGTTATACCTGAAATGGGAACTCTTAATTCAGCCGAAAGCCGTGTAAATATTGCTAAAATTGATTTTGAACAAGCTAAGATTGATTATGATCGAGCTGACAAACTTTTTGAAAAGAAAGTACTTTCTGCCGAGGAGTTCGAAAAAGAGCGAGTAACTTATAATAAGGCTAAAGAGGAGTATCAAAATGCAGTTGACAATCTCGAAATCATTCGTGATGGCATTGCTCGTAGTTCTGGTGGATATAGCAATACTCAAATACGTGCTACTATCACAGGTCTTATACTTGATATCCCAGTCAAAGTAGGTAATTCTGTGATACAGAGTAATAATTTCAACGATGGCACTACTATTTGCACCATTGCAGATATGGGTGATATGATATTCAAAGGTAAAATCGATGAGAGCGAGGTTGGTCGCATTCGCGAAGGGTTGCCTATTGTGCTCACTATCGGTGCATTGCAAGATGTTAAGTTCGATGCAGTCCTCGAATATGTTTCGCCTAAAGGTGTAGAGGAGAGTGGGGCAGTGATGTTCGAAATCAAGGCTGCGGCTCAAATCCCCGACTCTATTATGGTCCGTGCAGGCTATAGTGCTAATGCCGAAATTATTCTTATGCAACGCAACAATGTTCTTGCTATTCCAGAAGGCGTAGTTGAAATGGTAGGTGATTCTGCTTTTGTATATCAATTAGATACGACTCAAGCTAAAGGGCAACATTTTATTCGCATTCCTATTGAAGTAGGTATGTCTGATGGCCTTAATATCGAAGTTGTCAGTGGTTTAGAACCTAATTCACAACTTCGTGGGAATCTAAAATAATATAAGTCCTAATTATGAAAAAAATATTAATAATTTTATTGTGCATTGTGAATTATGCATTGTGCATTGCACAAGGTTGGACTCTCGACTCTTGTATATCGTATGCTCAACAACAGAGTTATAGTGTCATTCGTGCAAATATGGCAGTCAAGAATGCCGAAATTGCCGAGCGCAGTGCACGCCTTGCTATGACGCCATCTATCAATGCTGGCATTGGCGAGAATCTCTCGTTTGGGTTGGTCGAAGGTGTGAACAATGTGCGTGAAAATCGCACTCAGTCAACTACTTCTTTCAATGCTTCGGTCTCTATGCCTTTGTTTACAGGTTTGCGTATTACTAACCAAATTAAGCGTACAGGAGCCGAACTTCAAGCAGCTTTGGCTGAAGTAGAGAGTGCTAAAGAGAGTGTTGAACTTAATGTTATATCGTATTATCTTCAAGCTCTTTATTATCGTGAAATGCAAAAAGTTCAACAGCAACAACTTCTACTCTCCGAGCAACTCCTTGCCCGTACTCAACTATTGGTTGCTGAAGGTCGTCAGAGCGAGAGTGAAATTTATGAAGTAGAAGCACAAGTCGCTCAAAATCGACAACAACTTACAGATGCCGAGAATAGTTATCGACTTGCTCTTGTCGATCTTTGCCAATTGATAAATTATAAAGAGGTCGAAAAGTTTGTGAGTGAAATGTCTGATCTATCCTACTCGTTTGATTTGTCTGAGAATTCTTATATTCTTCCCACTCCAGATTTTGTTTTTATTCAGGCACTAACTAGGCGTCCTTCTATTGAGGCTCAACGAAGCAAAATAGCAAGTGCCGAATTTGCAATTAAAGAGACCAAAGCCGAATACTATCCGCAACTCACTCTTAACGCATCTTGGGGTACAGGCTATTATCATATGTTTAATGCCAACAATCCAGCTTTTGGTAATCAATTTCTCAATAATGGCAGTGAGGTCATAGGCCTTTCATTGAATATACCAATCTATAATCGTCTACAAGTGCGTCATGCTGTTAAGCGTCAGCAGATTGCATTAGATGAAGCTCGACTTACTGAGCAAGAACTAACTGATCGTCTTTACAAAGATATTCAGTCAGCTTACTACAATGCTTTTGCTGCAAAAGATAAATACGAGGCGGCCGAAAAAAGTCGTGAAGCAGGTGTAAAAGCTCTCGAATATGCTGTAACTAAATACGAATTAGGTCGCCTTAGTGCCTACGAATACAACGAAGCGCAAACACGTC
This sequence comes from Paludibacteraceae bacterium, assembly GCA_017550055.1. Taxonomy (GTDB): domain Bacteria; phylum Bacteroidota; class Bacteroidia; order Bacteroidales; family Paludibacteraceae; genus Aphodosoma. Next base: position 10,041 of record JAFYMM010000336.1, on the reverse strand, counting down.
TTTATAGAACCGAAGCTGAACTTACCCAAGCCAAATATGAATACCTTCTTCGTATCCGTATTCTTGAGTTTTATATGCAATAGCATTATATATTTTCCTAAAATAAAAAAAAGTAGATTAGTCCACTATAGTTAATCTGCTTTTTTTTATTTGTACAAATTACAACAACAAACCCGCTTAAAATACAATAAGTCCTATTTAGTTGATTTTAAGTAGTTAATTAAAATTGTTGAAAATTGATATTGGTAAATGGTTGACAAATAGTTTGATATGGTTATTTATTGTGTTTTTTGCTAAAAAAATATTTCAAAAAGCTTGCAGTTTTTGTTTTGAAGTATTAACTTTGTAGTTGCAAATTATGTTTTTATTTATTATTTAGCCATAGTGTCCCTTTGGATATAAATTATGTGCGATATATTTATTTTTGATACACTTTTTTTGAAAAAACAATAAATATTAAACTAAATAATTAAGCTTATGAAAAATTTTACTTTTTTACGAACATTAAGAAACGCAATTTTCTTTATTGCGCTATTCTTATTTGCAGTTCCAAAAGGTCTTTCTGCTGCCGATGTTAATTGGAACTGGGGCAATCATGCCAAAGTTGAATGGGACAAAGGTAAAGGTGCCATTAAGTTTTCTTTCGTCTGTTATACTGAAGCAGGTAAAGATGACCGTACAGAATATTTGAATCTTTATATTGATGGTGATAAATATTTAGATGCATATAATAACCATCAAGGTGATGCAAGTTACCACTGGGTAAATCTTGAGAGTTGGTATTCTAAAACAGTTTATGCTGAATCAAGAGATGGTTGGAAAGAGATTACAACAAGTACATCTGGCGATAATGTAAACTTTAATGGGGCTCAGCCTTGTTGGGCTATTGTATATATATATCCACAATCTAAGCATATGAATAAAACAGTCTCAATTAGATTGGAAGGTAGAGTTCGCGATTCTGAGAATGATACTTGGACGTATAATACAACAACTAATCTTACAACTTCTACATATTCTTATCAGCCAAAATTAACTTCTGGTGGATGGGATTTAAGTAATGGTAAATTTAAGGTTATTTTGTCTGAACTTACTAATGGGGATGCTTATAATCAAACTCAATCTACAATACAGCTTCGAACAAAAATGTTTGATGTTAATGATTATGTTAAGCGTAATTTTTCTTATAAAACAACTAAAGGGCAAAAAACTATCAATTATACTTTCAGTCAAACTGAATATGTAGGTTATTCAGACAATAACAATTCTACTAATGTCACAGCTCGACAATTTGCAAATGGTGTTACTATTAGTGCAGTTGCTGTAACCGATCCTGATGCGGGTTCGGGTACTTATACTAAAGAAGAAGTGTGGTCAAGTTCTATTCATACTGGGAGAACTGCTACATTTGAAAATCGTAATTTGACTATTACGCAAAATAATCGCGAAATCGAGCTTCAGTGGGAGGTGTACAACCCAACAAATTCGACTAATCTTAATACAGCTATTTTTGCTGTTGAAAAATATGACGGATCTAAATGGGTTCAAATAGATTCTGTTCCATATACATATTCGTCGTCTTCTTCTAAATATTCTTATGTATATAAACTTTCTGACAACGAGTGTAATAAAGGTGCAGTAACATACAAATTCCGTGTTTGGAAGAAGATGTTTAGCAAACAAGGTTTGTGGTATCAGTTTATGAGTACTAATGAAACAAGTAAAACTATTTATACTGATTATAAAAAGGTTACTTCTGTTTCGGTTAGTCCTATTACTGGCAAAAACGAAGCTATAGTTACTTGGGGATTGAGTGCTAATGGCATTTGGGATAGCAAAGGAGCTTATACACTTACTCTTACACCTGCTTCAGGTTCTACTATTAATCTTACTCCAGCATACGATGTGAAAGAAGTGAAAGTTACTGGCTTGACAGGTTGTGTGCGCTATTCTGTTGTAATGTCGCAAACGGCAATGTCTAAATCTCATTATACTACAGATCCTTTCACTTTCTTAATGCCAAATACAGGTAAACGCGAGATTACTAATTACGAAGTATCAAAAGGTTATTATAGCGATAATGTGATGCTTTCGTGGGAAATTCCGTCTAATGCAAGTGATTTCAATTATTTCAATATCACACGTACTCCTATCGATGGTTCTACTCAAGCCGTTCAAGTAGCCCAAATTCAACACTCAGGTTTGACTTCTTATACCTATCAAGACAAGGCTATGAGCGCAGGTCAACTCTACAATTATACTGTTGAGGGCTATTCTCAATGTGATGGTTCATCTTCTTTAGGTGCATCTGTTTCCGATTATGGATTTAGCCAACCTTATGCTACTATCTCTGGACGTGTTGCCTATGAAGGAGATCAAGCAGTTCCTGGTGTTACTGTGGCTGTTACTGGTGGCGATAATAGTCAAGAAAACTATTCTATTCACTTCGATGGCAATAGTCCAACTTCGCACATTAAATTGCCTGCAGAGGTAATCGACTTCAAAAATAATTCGGCTATTACTTTCCAAGCATGGATTAACCCTGATGTAAATGAAAATGGGTCATTTATCTTTTCTAAAAATTCAACGTTCGATGTTATTTTAGCTACAGGTAATAAGTTGAAATTGTATGTATTAGGTGCAACTTGGGAAACGGGTAAAGTCTTAACTCCTAACGAATGGGTGCATCTTACTTTCGTTGCTCAATTAAATAGTGATAAAACTCAATCAACAATGTCATATTATTTGAATGGTGAGTTTATTGGAAGTAAAACATTCAATGTGTCTAAAAATATTGATACTTATCTTAATCATGCATTTTATGTTGCTGCAAATTCAGAAGGAAAAAGTGGCTATCGTGGTAATATCGATGAAATTCGTTTCTGGAATAAGATTCTTGATGCTGAAACTATCAAAAACAACTATAACGCCTATATTTCAGGTCGTGAAGAAGGTCTTTGGGCTTACTATCGTTGTAACGAAATGGGCATATCTAAGGTATTTGACCAATCTGGTCGTAATGGTGTATTCAACAAGCACGATGGCGAATTAGGCGTAATGGCTACTCACTCTACTTTGGTGCCTTCTGCTGAACAACTTTCTAACAAAACAGTTACTGATGTCGATGGTAACTATTTGATTAACACCATCCCTTACACTTCAGAGGGTGTGCAATATAATGTTGTGCCTATCTTTGGTGTACACGAATTCCGTCCTAACAAGAAACCTATTTTTGCATCGCCTTCTTCTGTTGTATTCAATAATGTCGATTTTGAGGATGTATCTTCGTTTGAGGTAGAGGGTGTAGTTTATTACGAAAATACTACTATGCCTGTCGAAGGTTGTTCTTTCTATATCGATGGCGAGGTTTGTTCTCGTGATGGTGAAATGGTTACTTCTGATGCCGAAGGTAAATTCAAAATCAGTGTGCCTATTGGAGATCATTTTATTCAAGTTAAAAAGCAAGGTCATGAGTTTGCTAATGGTGGTCGTTTCCCTGCTGACCCAAATGGTCTTGGTACTCGTTTTACTTTCGAGCAACCTATGCAAAATCTCACTTTCACAGATATAACTAAAGTTACTGTGGCAGGTCGCGTTGTTGGTGGTGAGATTGAACAACAAAAACCTCTCGGTCTTGGCGAAAGTAAGGCTAATATTGGTAAGGCTGTCATTACACTCGGAACTGGATATAATATGAATATGGTGACGAGTGTCAACGGAGCTTCTACATCTTACGAGGTAAATTCACAACAGTTGATTCTTGAAAGTTCTACATCTGCTATTGCTTCTAAAGCTTATGTATTGGGTGGCGATTTGACCAATGTTAAACAAATTGTTATTGAGTCCGACTCTATTACAGGCGAGTTTGCTGTGCAATTACCTCCTGCCCAATATACAGTTAATAGCGTTGTTATTCCTTCAAATAGTGATGTCATCTTTGATCTTGCAACTATTGGCTTAATCGATGCTACTAATCCACTCAATGTAAAGGTCGACTCTATTGATGAAAATAACAAATTCGAATATGTTGCAGCACTTAAACTCGCTCACCGTGTCGATCCTTCGTTCTCGGTTATTCAAAACCCTGATGGTTCGTTTGGCGAAAAAGAGTTCTTATATACCTCTATCGAAAAACCTATAGCCGATACCGTCGCTATCTATACCGTAGGTGATAATGGCATTTCTTATAATTTCGGTGCTCCTGCTTTCATTCAAAATCAAATATATACATTTAAGTTGAAAGCATTCGAGGAGTATGTTAATAAAGATGGACAAACTCCTATTTACGATCAAGTCCCTTTGGTTGGTACTGTTGTTACTATTACTAATCAATTTGCTTCAGGGCAAGCAGTTTATGTTGAAGGTGATAAAGATGGTCAATTTGTCGATGCAAATAATCTTGCCGAAAATCAACTTCAATTAGATTCTATGGGTGTAGCTGATTATCAATTTATGGTAGGTTTCCCTAATATTGTTGAGCCTTATACTCTTGGTCTAAATATCAAATATTCTACCAATGGTAAAGATTATGAGTGGGATCAAAACTCAACTTTCCAAGCTATTGTATTAGGTGAGTTGCCTTCAGGTAGTAATTTTGTAACTTCAGGTCCTGACAAAATCTTGATGATCCTTCGAGATCCAGCAGGTTCTAATTCTCATTCTTATTATGAAAAAGGTACGACTGTGACTACTGTAGAGCAAGACGGAGGTTCGTTTATTACTAACAATGAAATTCTTACAACTACTCATATAGGGGCTACACTGAAAACTGTTACAGGTACTCCTGCTTTTGGTATTATTACAGAGACGGAAGCTAAATTTGATTTAGAGGTTGGTGTAAATATTTCAGCTAATTATACTGGCTATAGAGAATGGTCGACGACTGTGACAACTACCGAAACAATTAGCACTTCTGATTCTCCTGATTTTGTTGGTGCTATTGGCGACGTATTTGTTGGTACTGCAACTAATATTTTGTTTGGTAATGCTCGTAGTATTGCCATTACTCCAAATCCTGATAATTTAAGCCAATATATTATTACTAAGCTTGATGTTATTACAACAGATACTAAATTTAGTACAGGTTTCAAATATACTCAAAATTATATAGAGAATGTTTTGATTCCTAATCTCTATCTTAATCGTAATGCTTTGTTGCAACAAGTTTCCGATACTGTTGGTGTCAAAAATAATGGAGAAAAGGTTATTTATCTTACCACACTTTCTCCAAATGATGCTCGCTTTGGTAGCGACAACTTTGATACTTTAGTTTGGGGAAAATCTGCAGTTGCAAAAGATAAGCTATCAGGCCCAAGTTATATTATGATATTGCCTGAAAATGCAGATCCGAATAAGGTTTACGAAGATGATGTGCGTTGGTATAATACTCAAATTGGTATTTGGGAAGGAACGTTAGCTTTTAATGAAGAGAGCAAAGCAAAAGCAAAAAAGAATAGAGAAAAATATTTGAAAGAAAATCATTCGTTTGATGCTGGAGCTATAATTGAATCTTCAGTTTCTACTTGTAGTGAAACAACTGTTCACAATGAAGGAGAAATAGAAACTTTAGCTGTTATTGGCGCTTTGACAGGATGGACTATTAATCAGTCAACAGGTCTTTCGTTAACAGCTCGTACTACTACTGGTGGTCGCTATTTTGGTTCTGACACCGATATTGAAGAAACTTGTCTTACTACGGGCTATGTGCTTCAAGATGATGGCGCTAGTGATGCGCTTACAATTGATGTTCTTGAATCTCCTGATGGATTTGGTCCAATCTTTTATACTCGTGGCGGTCAAACTTCTTGCCCTTATGAAGATAAAGTAGTTACTAAATACTATGAGCCTGGTACTGAAATTTCTACGGCTACTATGCAAATTGAGATCCCTCAACTTTCTGTGGTAAATGCTTATGCTACAGAAGTTCCTGCTGGTAAAGTAGCTACTTATACTCTCCACCTTGAAAATATCTCTGAAACAGGTGAAGATGTTTGGTTCGATTTTGGTGTTGTCGATGCAACTAACCCTAATGGTGCAGTAATTACTATGGACGGTGGATTCCTTACCGAGTCTGGTCGTGCTGTATTGGTTCCGGCTGGTGCTACTTTAGTGAAAACTCTCCAACTTAAACAGTCTGATCTTGGTGTTCTCGATTTCGAAAATATCCAACTCGTACTTAAATCACAATGTCAAGGCGACCCTACTGGTAATTACCCTGTTATTGCAGATACTGTGGCTATCTCTGCTAATTTTGTGCCTTCTTGCTCTGACGTCACTTTGCAAATCAACAACCGTGTACTCAATTCTTATACTGGAGCTAATCTCCAAATGCAAGTGAAAGACTTTGATCGCGCATTCCGCAACTTCAAAGGTGTTCGCATTCAATACAAAGCTGAACGTGATACAGATTGGAAACTTGCACAAGAATATGTAGTTGATGCTAAAGATAAAAATGATAATAATATCTTATTAGAATCTAATTCTATCAATTACACATTTGATATGTCTAACTCAGCATTGTTGCCTGATGGAACTTATTTGTTCCGTGCTATTACAATGTGCGACTTTGGGTCGGGCGAAATCTATAATGAGTCAGAAAATATTAGTGTAATTAAAGATATTGCTAAGCCTATGTTGCTTGGCAATCCATCACCTGCAAATGGTGTGCTTACTGCCGATGGTGAGGTTTCTGTTACTTTCAACGAAGATATTAAATATTCAAGTCTTCGTGATGTAGATAACTTTATTGTAACAGGTCGTTTGAATGGTTATAGAGTTGATCATAATGTAGCTATGTCGCTTACTGCTAATGCGGCTACAACTGCTGCTGATATTGACCTTTCTGCTCGCGATTTTGCTTTCAATCTTTGGATTAACTATTCAGTTGCAGGTACTATTATTAAACATGGTTTGGCTTCTTCTTCATTTGAAGTTTCTGTTAATAATGCAGGTAATCTTGTGGTAACTATCAACGGTAAATCTTATGTATCTACAGCGGTACTCCCTACTGATAAATGGTTGTTCTTGTCTGTATCTTATAGATATGCGTCGGGTGCTAGTGGTCTTACCGCACATTATGCAAATGATGCTACTTCTGTAGAATTGTTTATGAATAAGGTTGTAGTTGACTACTTCGGTAATGGACCTTTGGCTGTTGGTGGTAATATTACTGCTAAAATCCATGAATTTACACTTTGGAATAATGTACGTGAATTTGCGGTAGCTCAAAGCGAAATGTACGAAGCTAAACGTCCAAGCACACCAAATCTTATTGGTTATTGGCGTATGGATGAAGGTCATGGTAATGTAGCTGAAGATTGTGTTCGTAATCGTCATCTCACACTGCCAGCTTCTAATGCTTGGTATATTGCTGGCGAAAACAAAGCTCTCTCTCTTAAAGGTTCACAATATGTGGCTATGAATATTGCTACTGTTGCTCCTTATGCTACAGAAGACTTTATGTTTGAACTTTGGTTCCGTGGTGACGAAGTTAATAAAGGTGCTACTTTGTTTACAAATAGCAAAGGTTTTGGTGTGGCATTTGATGCTGAAGGTAAACTTCAACTCTCTACACTCAATTCTTATGTTGCTACTAATAGCACTAACTATCTTGATAATCAATGGCACCACCTTGCAATCAATTCACTCCGCAATGGTGCAACTATTCTTTATGTTGATGGTGTGGCTATCAAACAAGTTGCTTCGGTAGGTATGGCTACTCTTGCAAGCGACCGTTTGATTATTGGTGTAAATCGTCGTCATCCTGCTAATGATGCTAATGGTTGGGAATATGTAGACTTCTTTGCTGGTGATATTGACGAGGTTCGTATTTGGAATGCATCTCTCACAGCCGATTATATCCGTGATAATATGCATTCTCGTATGCAAGCTGATGCCGAAGGTCTTGTGGCTTACTATCCATTTGAGAAAACAGCTGTGAATGAATATAATCAAGCTGAAGTGGTATTTGATCTTGCAGACCATAGTTCTAGCAATATGGGCGAACTTGAAACTTCTGATATCAATTCTCAGTTCTCAACTGAGAATACACCTGCGTTGAAAGTGGCTCCTGAATTGCAAAATGTTGCATTCTCTTTTGTTGCTTCTGAGCGTAAAGTGGTAATCAATATCAATGAAGAGGCTGATATCATTGAAGGAACTACTCTCCAATTCACAGTACGTGATGTATATGATTTGAACAATAATCTTTCAGTTCCTGTTATATGGACTGCTTATGTTCAACGTAACCTTCTTGTTTGGGGTGAAGATAAAGTAGAAATCGAAAAACAATCACTTGAATCTCGTACATTCTCAGCTGAGATTATAAACAAAGGTGCAAATACAGAGTATTGGTACTTGAATAATCTTCCTTCTTGGTTGGCTGTCGATTCAGAAAGTGGTAATTTGAATCCATTGAGTACGTTGACCCTTAATTTCACAGTAAGTCAGTCTCTCCCAATTGGACGTTATGAAGAGGTAATTTATCTTGTTGGTAACAATAATATTTATGAACCTTTTGTTGTTAGTGTAAATGTTGTTGGTGAAATTCCAAGTTGGGATGTAAATCCAGATGATTTTGCACACTCAATGTCTATGATTGGTCAATTGCAAATTGTTGGTGTAACTTCTGAGGATGCAAATGATAAAGTAGCTGCTTTTATTGATAATCAGTGTGTAGGTGTTGCTTCTCCTATTTATAATGCTCGTTATGATGCTTATTTCGTAATGCTAAATATTTATAGCGATGACAACAACAAACCTGTATCGTTTAAAGTATGGGATGCCTCTACAGGTAATGTTTATCCTTCTGTTGAAACTTCAAGTAATGTAGTGTTTGCTTCTGATGCATTGGTTGGAAATATGAATTCTCCATTTATTTGGAATGCAAAAGATTTGCTTGAGCAATCTATAAATATGAATTGTGGATGGAACTGGAATTCAATTTATGTACAACCAGAAAGTAATGCAGTAGAAGATGTTTTGGAATCAGTGGCTTCAGTTGTTGAAATCGCAAAATCTAAAGCATCATACACTATGTATGGAAATAACGTTTGGCGTGGAGATTTGACTGATATAAATGTTGGTAAAATGTATAAAATGAAGATGCGTAGTGTAACTGCTCTTAGTGTAGTAGGTGAACAAGTAGATCCTGCAGCTGAAACTATAACAGTAAAACCAGGTTGGAACTGGATTGGTTATACTGCTTCATTTAATATGTCTGTAGCAGACGCATTTGCTGATCTCAATCCACAAGATGGTGATGTGGTGAAGAGTAAAACAGATTTTGCTATGTATAATTCATATGAATGGATAGGTACTCTTACTACTCTTGCTCCTGGTTATGGATATATGTATTATTCGACTGCTAATGAGGAAAAAGAATTTACTTATCCTGCTCAATCTTCTGTTCAACCATCGCAAATGCGTATAATTCAATCTCGTGCTAATGAGTTTATTGTTGATGACAATAATAAATATTCTGGTAATATGACAATTGTTGCAGTGGTTAAGAATGGTGCTGTGATGGAGCCTGTTGCAGAGGTGGGTGTTTTTGCTGGTGCTGAATGTCGTGGCGCAAATGTGAGTGAGGCTGATGGTTTGGTATTCCTTACTGTTGCTGGTGAGGGTTATGGTGATGTGCTTACATTCAAGGTGAAAGTTGGTAGTGAAATTTATCAAGTTAAGAAAACTATTATCTTTGAAGATGATGCTACACTTGGAACACTTGAAGAACCATATATCATTCAAATCGGAGAAGAAACTAGCATTGAAGATTTGATGATTACTGCAGCTAGCGTTTATACTCAAGATGGTCAACTTGTTGTTGACGGATGGGATGGAGAATATAAGGTTTACGATGCAGTAGGACGTATTATCTATGTGGGTTCTGATAGAGTAATTTCTCTTCCACGTGGAGTATATATGGTTCACCTTGGGGATGAAACTCAAAAAGTAGTTTTATAAAATTACAGTTTGGATTAATATTAGAAGAGACGCAAAATTATTTTGCGTCTCTTTTTTTTGTATAAATGTAATAATATG
>JAFYMM010000044.1 GCA_017550055.1 Paludibacteraceae bacterium | reverse complement strand
GTTGGCGAAATCTATGTTAAATACAATAATTTCAGTAACAAAAACGTTATACCTTGGCTGATAGCTCAAGGCGTCGAAGTCGTGCCACCTTCTTTAGTAAGTTTTTTCAGCACTACTTTTGTCAATACTCATGTCAATCGCAAGCAAAACATTAAAGCAGTCACCACCACCTCTCGCCTCGTATCCGATGCGCTTCATCATTACGTCCTACGCACTATGCACCGTTACGATGCCGTCTGCCGTCCTTATCTTTTCTATCGCCCATTTACCGACATATTCGACAATGCCCGCCTTGCTTCCGACATCATCAATCTCGCAGCCGATTTCGGCGAGGGCTGGTTCCTTCCTGGCGAAATATGCCATTTGGCGCATAGTGGAGTCAACAATGTCATCAGTCTTCAACCTTTCGGATGCATTGCCAATCACATAATCTCTAAAGGAATCGAGAAACGCCTCAAACGCTTCTACCCAAACCTCAACCTCCTATTCCTCGATTTCGACAGTAGCACCTCCGAAGCCAATGTCTTCAACCGCCTCCACTTCATGCTCCGCAATACTCAAAACGAACTAAAAACAACTCCTTAACCTTACCCTATCTACAACATACTATAAATATAGGATAAATATACTATAAATATATGATAAACATACTATAAATATACTATAAAGCAAACCGTACACTAACTTAATTCTATACAAACCCTATATAACATCCAAAATAAAAAGTCATGAAAGAAAATCTCGAACAACAAATACTCGCCGTAGCCGAAGAACTATTTATAGCCAACGGTTTCGATGGCACATCAACCACAATGATAGCGCAAAAAGTAGGTTGCAACCAAGCTCTAATCCACTACTATTTCCGTACAAAAGAAAATCTATTTCAACAAATCTTTGTGCGCAAGTTCGAAGCAACCATCACCCACCTACTCAAACCTCTAACCTCCGAACTCCCTTTTAACGAAAAAATCACTAATTGCATCAACATCTACTTCGACCTATTACAAAACAACCGACAACTCCCCACTTGCATCATCAACGAATTAGCTTTCAATCCCCAACGGCGCGAATTTATCCGTAATCACTTCATAAAAAACCCAATACGACAAAATGTTTACTATCACTTTAGCGAAACAATCAAAAACGAAATTCGACAAGGCAACATCCGCCCAATCGAGCCCTTCGACCTGATATTTAACATTATATCTCTATGCCTATTCACATTCATCACTCTCCCTATCTATGCCGATCTCCTCGAGCGTACCCCCGAACAAGTCAACGACTACATCAATCACCGCCGACAAGAAATCATCACCCAAATCATTACATCCCTCCATCCAAATACAAAATAAAACATTCCGCTCCTACATTTCCTCGTAGTGAGCGGATTTTTTTCAAAAAAACACACCAAATATCAATAATTTTTTGTAACTTTGCACAGGGGAAATTTTATGCTATAAAACATGTTTTTTATGATAAAGAAAATCATATACTTTTTACTCGTATTGCCTTTATTTATTGCAAGTTGCAAACCTTCTGCTCACGAAATGGCGCTTGCTGAAATAGAACAATCAAAGCAATTTATTGCTGAAAATCAAGATTCAATTGCGCTTTCTATACTTGATTCAATACATATCAAATACCGCACAGACGTGGATGTGCGTCGCATGGCTGACACTATTCGCTGGGATATTGAATACCGCCATGCCGTGAGAACACTACCTACAGTAGATAGTCTTCTCGCTGACTTACAGGCCCGTTTGCCTGAACTGACAAAACCATTCCGTTTCATTAAAAACGAAGAATATCAAACTATTGGCGCATTTGAACACCGTCAACTCCGCACCGAAAACAACACTTCTCGTTGTTATCTCAAACCTTCAATCGACGAACACGGCAAATTTACCCTCACATCATACTATATCGGTACAAAAGCCCAACACACCGTAGTGCGTGCTACTGTTGATTCTCTCTCTGTCGAAACTCTAACTGCTCCATCAAGCAATATCTCTCAATTCGTCGATGTAGATGAGTACAAAGAGATTATCATCTACGATAACGAAC
>JAFYMM010000335.1 GCA_017550055.1 Paludibacteraceae bacterium | reverse complement strand
ATTTTCAATTTTCTCCTGGGTAGTCTATTGTGTAGTGCAAACCACGGCTTTCTTTACGTGCTGTGGCTTGTTTTATGATGAGATATGCCACTGATATACAATTGCGAAGTTCACAAATATCACGACTAACAACCGAGCGTTCAAATAGACTTTCTGTTTCACGGAACAATATTTCGAGGCGCGACATCGCACGTTTCAATCGTAGATTAGAGCGCACGATACCCACATACGAACTCATTATTTGTTGTACTTCTTTGAGCGATTGTGTGATAAGAATCATCTCTTCAGGCAAGCGAGTTCCTTCGTCGTTCCATTGCGGAATAGCCTCGTTGATTGTTATTTGACTTAGTCGAGGTATTGCATGTTTGGCTGCCGAGTCTGCATATACTATTGCTTCAATAAGTGAATTTGACGCCAAACGATTTGCTCCATGAAGACCTGTGCAAGAACATTCACCTGTAGCATACAGACGATGAATGCTTGTTTCTGAATTTTCGTTCACTACTATGCCTCCACAGAGATAGTGTGCTGCTGGGGCAACAGGTATATATTGTTTTGTTATATCAATGCCGTAAGAGAGACATTTTTCGTAAATCATAGGGAAGTGTTCGCGAGTCTCTTCGGCTGGTTTATGTGTTACATCGAGGTAAACATGCTCCGAGCCAGATACTTTCATCTCGTTGTCTATTGCGCGAGCAACTATGTCACGAGGTGCAAGCGAGCCACGTTTGTCATATTTGTGCATAAATTCTTTCCCTTTGATGGTACGTAGCACTGCGCCATATCCGCGCATAGCTTCTGTGATGAGAAACGAAGGGCGTACTCCTGGATGATAGAATGCAGTAGGGTGGAATTGCACAAATTCCATGTCGCGTATCACTCCACGTGCTCTGTGCATCATAGCAATGCCATCACCTGTTGCTACAAGTGGATTAGTTGTTGTGTTATACACATTGCCAATGCCGCCAGTCGAGAGCATAGTTATTTTGCTTAAAAATGTGGTTATGCGATTGCTTTGTGTGTTCAACGCATATATGCCGTAGCATTCAATGTCTGGCGTTTTGCGAGTTACGATTTGACCGAGGTGGTGTTGTGTGAGGATGTCAATTGCAAAATAGTGTTCAAACACCTCGATATTTTTATGTTGTTTGATGCGTTCGATGAGTGAGCGTTGAATCTCTGCGCCAGTCGAATCTTTGTGGTGCAAGATGCGATGTTCCGAGTGTCCTCCTTCGCGATGAAGGTCGAATGAACCATCAGGAGTCTTGTCGAAATCTACTCCCCATTCGAGTAATTGCTCAATCTGTTTTGGGGCGTTCATTACCACTTTTTCTACTGCTTTGATGTCGCACATGCCATCGCCTGCAATTAGAGTGTCTTGTATATGTTTTTCGTAATTATCTAATACAGGATTAGTTACAGATGAAATTCCGCCTTGGGCGAGAGCCGTATTAGCCTCGTCGAGGGTGCTCTTGCAGAGGATAGCAACTTTGCCTTTATCGGCAACTTTGAGTGCGAAACTCATACCTGCTATACCACTACCAACGACTAAAAAATCAAATTTACGAATCATAATTTTATTTTAGTAATAAATAAAAAAGTAGTAAGAAATTAAGTTGTAGTAAAAGTCTTACGACTTGCTACTTACGACTTTTCACTATTAATCTGCAAAGTTACAAAAAAATAGCGGTATAAGCATAACCTATACCGCTATTTTTTTATTAAATATTGTGTATTTTAGATATTTTCCAATACGTGAGTAATCAATGTCCAGAATTTTTCTGTGTCAGCAATGTGAAGACGTTCGTCTGGCGAGTGTACACCGCGCATTGTAGGACCAACACTTACCATATCAAGGTGTGGGTATTTTTCTAGGAATAATCCACATTCCAAACCTGCGTGGATGGCAGTGATTTTAGCTTTTTTACCGAACAATTTTTCGTATGTTTCTGCCACTACGTTAGCAATTGGCGATTTTGGATTTGGTTTCCAACCTGGGTAACCATCACCATGAGTTGCTTTTGCTCCTGCCAATACAAATACGCTTTCTACCATGTAAGCTGCGTCTTTTTTGCTTGATTCAGTCGAGCTACGTTGACTTGTAGTGATAAGTATTTGGTTGTTTTCAATCATTTTCACAGCTGCAAGGTTAGTCGATGTTTCTACCAAACCTGGCATATCGTCGCTCATGCGCAATACTCCATGAGGACAAGCATAGAGTGAATAAATCAAACGACGAGTTGTATCTGCATCAATCATTGTAGCTGGGCGTTCGCAGCTGTCGATAGCAACTTTTACACCTGCATCAGAGATAGCAAATTCTGCCTCTATTTCAGCTGCAAATGTGTTTGCGCGTACTGTCAATTCGTGTTTAAAGTCTGCAGGAACAGCACACACTGCGCTTGCTTCGCGTGCGATAGCATTGCGAAGGTTACCACCTGTGATTGAAGCCACTTTCAAATCTGTAGCTTTGGCGATTTGCCACATAAAGCGGTTCAAAATCTTGTTTGCATTACCACGGTTTGAGTGAATATCACCACCTGAGTGACCGCCTTGAAGACCATTTACTGTGATTGTGAAGTAGAACAAACCTTCTGGCATTGCCTCTTCTTTATAGTCGAATGTCACAGTTGTGTCGATACCACCAGCGCAACCAATGAAGAATTCACCATCATCTTCAGAGTCAAGGTTAAGCAATACTTCGCCTTTAAGTAATTGTGGGTCAATAGCGAAAGCTCCAGTCAAACCAGTTTCTTCGTCTACTGTAAACAAACATTCAAGTGCAGGGTGTTTCAAGTCATTACTTGCAAGGATAGCCAATTCAGTAGCCATACCAATACCGTTGTCAGCACCGAGAGTTGTACCTTTAGCTTTCACCCATTCGCCGTCGATAT
>JAFYMM010000334.1 GCA_017550055.1 Paludibacteraceae bacterium | reverse complement strand
AATATCGTGGGGCATACTATGCAGTTTCACCCTCACGGCGATGCTTCTATTGGCGATGCATTGGTGAATATTGGACAGAAAAATCTCTTGGTCGATTGTCAAGGTAACTGGGGTAATATACTGACTGGCGATGGCGCAGCTGCTCCTCGTTATATTGAGGCGCGATTGACAAAATTTGCGTTGGAGGCTGTGTTCAACCCAAAAACTACTCAATGGAAACCTTCGTACGACGGTCGTAACAAAGAGCCGATTTCGTTGCCCGTAAAATTCCCATTGCTCTTGGCGCAAGGCTCTGAGGGTATTGGTCTTGGCTTGAACTCGAGAATATTGCCTCACAATTTTGGCGAATTATGCGATGCCTCTGTGGCATACTTGCGAGGCGAGGAGTTCGAACTCTATCCCGATTTCCCAACTGGAGGCATGATGGATGTGTCGAAATACAACGACGGCGAGCGTGGCGGTAAGTTGGCTATTCGTGCTAAGATTGAGAAGATTGACAATAAAACATTGAAGATTGTTGAGGTGCCATACGGCGTAACTTCTGGTGTGTTGATGGATTCGATTGTGAAAGCGCACGAAAAGGGTAAACTCAACATCAAGAAAATCGACGATAATACATCTAAAAACGTAGAGATTCGTGTGCATCTCGAGGCTAAGACTTCGAGCGACAAGACTATCGATGCGCTCTATGCCTTCACAAAATGTCAGGTGAACTACTCGCCAAACTGCTGTGTGGTGGACGACAACAAACCTTGCTTTATTACTGTGTCAGAGGTGTTGCGCCGTAGCACAAATAGCACTGTGGATTTGCTTCGTATGGAGTTGGAGATTGAGAAGGGCGAATTGAGCGAACAGTTGCACTTTGCGTCGTTGGAAAAAATATTCATCGAGGAGCGTATCTATAAGGACAAACAATTCGAACAAGCTAAATCTACCGATGCGGCATTGGACCATATCGACTCGCGCTTAGAGCCTTACAAACCTAAATTTATTCGTGAGGTTACTCGTGAGGACTTGCAACGCTTGCTCGAAATCAAGATGGCTCGTATCTTGAAATTCAACACCGACAAGGCTGACGAAAACATCGTGGCTTTGAAGAAACGAATCAAAGAGCTTGAATATAAATTGGCGCACATCATCGACCACGCAATCGAGTGGTTCGAGCATCTTAAGGCAAAATATGCCGACCTATATCCTCGTCAAACTGAGTTGCGCAATTTCGAGACAATCCAAGTTACCAAAGTGGTTGAGGCTAACGAAAAACTATATATCAATGCCGAAGAGGGATTTGTGGGTATCGGTTTGAAGAAAGACGAAAATACCGAGTTTGTAACTAACTGCTCGGATATGGACGATATTATCATCTTCTACAAAGATGGTAAGTATAAGGTGATTAAGGTGGCTGACAAGGTCTATGTGGGCAAGAATATATTGCACGTAGGCGTGTGGGCTAAGAATGATAAACGTACTATCTACAATGCCGTTTACCGCAATGGTAAGGACAAAGGCTACTATATCAAACGCTTTGCTGTCAGCGCTGTGACTCGCGACAAAGAGTACGATTTGACTCAAGGCACTTCTGGCTCTAAGGTGGTGTATTTCTCTGCTAACCCTAATGGCGAGGCGGAAATCATCAAGGTGCAATTGAAACCTACAACACGCCGTATCAAGAACTTGACTTTCGAAAAAGATTTCTCTGAAATAGCTATCAAGGGTCGCGATGCGATGGGTAATATCCTTACGAAATTCGATGTAGCGAAGATTGTTTTGAAACAAAAAGGTGCTTCTACTCTTGGTGGTACTGATATCTATTTCGACCGCGATGTGTTGCGTCTGAATGTAGATAAACGAGGGGAATATCTTGGCAATTTCGATGGCGATGAGCAAATATTGGTTGTTACTAAATCTGGCGATTTCTATACAACAAGCTTTGACCTAAACAACCACTACGACGATGATTTGATGTTGATTGAGAAATTCGATGCAGCAAAAGTTTGGACTGCTGTATTGTACGACGATGAACAAAAGTATCACTATATCAAGCGATTTACTTTCGAGATTGTAAAAAATCGCACATCATATCTTGTGGTAGGTGGCAATTCGAGAGTAGATTTGTTGACCGATACTGTCTATCCACGCATTAAGGTAATGTTCGGTGGTGGCGATTCGTTCCGCGAGGCTATCGAGGTTGATGCTGAAGAGTTTATAGGACTTAAAAGTTATAAGGCTAAGGGTAAACGTTTGAGCAACTACGAAGTGGGCGGAGTGGAAGAGTTAGAGCCTTTGCGTCAGCCAGAAGAGCCGACTGATGGAGGATTAGAGCCAACTGATGGTGTTAATGCTAATCCTGAAGATGTGTTAGCTGGTATAGAGATAGTTACTGTTCAACCTGACGACCCAGAACAAATCACCGAAGATGGTCAAATGAGTTTGTTTTGAGATAGTTTGATATATAAAGAGCAAAAAACTTGTCTATATTAAAAATTTCGTGTATATTTGCACGTTGAAACGGAAAAATTAGGTAATAAAAAATAATAATTAACATTTAAAATCCGATAATTACTATGGGAGCAATTAAATCATTCGAAGATTTGAAAGCGTATTTGACTTCAGGTAATGGAGTTTCACGCAAAAAAATGGCAGTTGCTAATGCTGTTGATATGCACTCACTTGAGGCTGCAATGCAAGCTGTAAAAGAGGGTATCGTAGAAGCTTATCTTGTTGGTGATGGTAAAATCATCAACGAACGTTTGGAATATTATTTTGCATCTGCAGATAAAACTTACGTTCATGTAGTGGATGTTGCTGATCCTCAAGCTGCTTGTGAAGAAGCTGTGCGCATGGTGAAAGAAAACGAATGCGATATCTTGATGAAGGGTATGGTTAACACTGACGTTATTCTTCATGTTGTGTTGAACAAAGAGCATGGTATCCTTCCTAAAGGTCGCGTGTTGACTTACAACTCTATCCTCAACATCCCTGGTTATCACAAACTTGCGTTCTTT
>JAFYMM010000333.1 GCA_017550055.1 Paludibacteraceae bacterium | reverse complement strand
TGCTGAAGAAGGCGTTGATATTGACTTTTGTGTTGAATTAAATCGCTTTATTGAGGCGAATTTTGACCGTGAGGTTGAGGATTATGAGCTTGAAGTGGGTTCGGCTGGGCTTACTTCGCCGTTCAAAGTGAAACGCCAATACGAAAAAAATCTTAATAAAGAGGTTGAGGTGTTGGAGGCTAATGGTATTAAACATGTGGGTGTGTTGGTTGAAGTGGGTGATGAGATGTTTGCTATTGAGGAGACTAAGATGATACGCAAAGAGGGTGATAAGCGCAAGAAGCCTTACACTGAGCGTGTTGAATTTAAATATACAGAAATAAAATATACGAAATATAAATTTTAACTAATTTGAAATGTGAATTTTGGATTTTGAAATTTGCCTTTGGTTTGTTTCAGTTTTCAATTTTCAGTTTTCAATTTTCAACTTGGAAAAATGGCTAAAAAAGAGAAAGTAAATCTTATTGAGACCTTTTCGGAATTCAAAGATTTGAAGGCGATTGATCGTTCTACATTGATTGCTATCTTGGAAGATTCGTTCCGTAGCGTGATTGCTAAGATGTATGGAACTGATGAGAACTATGACGTGATTATCAACCCTGAGACTGGCGACTGCGAAATTCTTCGTACACGCACAATCGTAGAGGATGATGAATTGGAAAATGAAAGTATGGAGATTGCACTTAGTGCAGCTCAAGAGATAGATGAAGATTATGAAGTGGGAGAAGAGGTGGTTGATAAAGTGGAGTTTTTGAGCTTTGGTCGTCGTGCCGTTCTCAATCTTCGTCAAACTTTGGCTTCTCGTATTCTTGAACTTCAAAAAGAGGCTCTTTATGAGAAATATGCTGATATTATCGGTCAGGTAGTGTCGGGTGATGTTTATCAAGTTTGGAAAAAAGAGGTGCTTATTTTGGATGAGGATAAAAACGAAATGCTTCTTCCAAAACAAGAACAAATTCCTAATGATTTTTATCGCAAAGGTGAGCCTATTCGTGCGGTTGTGCTTCGTGTAGATAATAAAAATAACAACCCTAAAATTTATCTTTCACGTACATCGCCTTTGTTCTTGGAACGTTTGTTTGAACAAGAAGTGCCAGAAATTCATGATGGTTTGATTACTATTAAGAAAGTGGTGCGTATCCCTGGCGAGCGTGCTAAAGTGGCTGTTGAGTCGTTCGATGACCGTATTGACCCAGTAGGAGCATGCGTAGGTATGAAGGGTGCTCGTATTCATGGTATTGTGCGCGAATTGCGTAATGAAAATATCGACGTTATCAATTATACTGCAAATCCAAGCCTTTATATTGCTCGCGCACTTAGCCCAGCAAAAGTGCAAACTATTGAGCTTGACGAAGAAAACAAGAAGGCAAACGTATATCTTCGTCCAGAAGAGATTTCGCTCGCTATTGGTAAAAATGGTAATAACATCAAATTGGCTACAATGCTTACTGGTTATACAATCGATGTATTCCGTAATGACGTTGAAGTTGATGAAGAAGATATCTACCTCGATGAATTTAGCGATGAAATCGATGGTTGGATTATTGATGTGTTGAAAGGCATTGGTTGCGATACAGCTAAAAATGTATTGTCGCTCACTCGTGAAGAGTTGATTCAACGCTCTGACCTCGAAGAAGAAACTATCGATGAGGTATTGGCTGTATTGAAAGCTGAATT
>JAFYMM010000332.1 GCA_017550055.1 Paludibacteraceae bacterium | reverse complement strand
GTGCAAACTATTGAGCTTGACGAAGAAAACAAGAAGGCAAACGTATATCTTCGTCCAGAAGAGATTTCGCTCGCTATTGGTAAAAATGGTAATAACATCAAATTGGCTACAATGCTTACAGGTTATACAATCGATGTATTCCGTAATGATGTTGAAGTTGATGAAGAAGATATCTACCTCGATGAATTTAGCGATGAAATCGATGGTTGGATTATTGATGTGTTGAAGGGCATTGGTTGCGATACAGCTAAAAATGTATTGTCGCTCACTCGTGAAGAGTTGATTCAACGCTCTGACCTCGAAGAAGAAACTATCGATGAGGTATTGGCTGTATTGAAAGCTGAATTTGAAGATTAAAATAACAAAGAATAGTTGAGAATTAGACGGTTTGGCGTCTGATTCGATAAATGACTAATAATTAGTAACTAATAACTAAAAATATATGGCAAGATTAGGAAAATTAGTAAAAACATTAAAGATTGGTATTGGTACTGCGACAGAATTTTTGAAATCAAAAGGTTTTACAGTAGATGAGGATTTTAATTCGAAGCTTACAAGCGAACAAGAGGCTTTGCTATTGAAAGAATATGCTACGCCTGAAATGTTGGCTGAATTTGAAGCTCAAAAGAAAGAGCCTAAAAAGGTGAAAGTTGAGGAGCCTAAAAAGGTAAAAGCTGAAGAGCCTAAAAAAGAGGTTAAAAATCCTGAAGTAAAAGCAGAACCAGAAAAACCACAATTGAATTTGAATGTTGTGGGTAAGATTGATTTAGGCGCTCT
Source organism: Paludibacteraceae bacterium (assembly GCA_017550055.1). Taxonomy (GTDB): domain Bacteria; phylum Bacteroidota; class Bacteroidia; order Bacteroidales; family Paludibacteraceae; genus Aphodosoma. Next base: position 5,390 of record JAFYMM010000332.1, on the reverse strand, counting down.
TAATCAATCTAAAGCGGTAGAGAAAAAAGAGGAGTCTAAAGCTGCACCAAAGAAAGAAGAGCCTAAGAAAGAGGCTGTTCCTGTTCAACCTGCGCCTAAGAAAGAGGAGAAAAAGGCTGAACCAAAACCTAAAAAAGAAGAAAAACAAAAAGAATCAAAACCAGTCGAAAAAGAAAATCTTGCCAAAGAAAATAAAACAGAAAAACCTGCTGTGAAAGCAGAACCTAAAAAAGTAGATACTCCACAACCTGTTGAAACTCCAAAGGTTGCGGAAACAAAAACTGTAGAAGAACCAAAACCAGAAAAGAAAGAGGACGAAATCTTTACATTCCGTAAAGTAGAATTCAAGAGCGATATCAAAGTTCTTGATAAAATCGACCTTTCTTCTATAAACAGCAATACTCGTCCGGCTAAAAAATCGAAAGAGGAATTGCGCAAAGATCGTATCGCAAAAGAACGTCAAGCAGCAGAAGCTCGTCGTAAAGCTCAAAAAGAGGCTAACAAAAAACATCAAAAAGAGGGTAAATCTGACGAAGTGTTCAGTGTTGACAAACCAAAATTGCAAGGACCTAATGTGGTTGACAAAATCGACTTAGGCGGTCAAGGCAAAGGTGGCGAAAAAGGCGATAAGAAGAAACGTAAACGTATTGGTGGCGAGCGCGTTGATGTAAGCAAAGCTATGCAAGGCGGCGGTCAACCTCAAGGTGGCGGTCAAAAAGAAGGTAAGAAAAAGAATAAAAATCAAAAAGCTATTCATACACCTGTTGTTAGCGAAGAGGATGTTGCACGTCAAGTGAAAGAGACATTGGCACGTCTTACAGAAGGTAATAAGGGTGTGAAAAAAGGTGCTAAATATCGTAAAGAGAAACGTGAAGCCAACGCACAACGCTTGCAAAATGAGCAAGAAATGGAACAACTCGAATCAAAAATCCTTAAACTTACCGAGTTCGTTACCGCTAATGAGTTGGCAGTTATGATGAATGTCAACGTTACTCAGATTATTCAAACTTGCTTCAACCTCGGTTTGTTCGTTTCTATCAACCAACGTCTTGATGCCGAAACTATCAATATCGTTGCAGATGAGTTTGGTTTCCAAACAGAATTTGTTTCTGCCGATGTGGTTAATGCTATTCAAGAAGAAGAAGATAGCGAAGAAGACCTTCTCCCACGTCCACCAATCGTTACTGTGATGGGTCACGTTGACCACGGTAAAACATCGTTGCTCGACTACATCCGCAAATCTAACGTTATCGCAGGTGAGGCTGGTGGTATCACACAGCACATTGGTGCTTACAACGTAACACTCGAAGATGGTCGTCATATCACATTCCTTGATACTCCTGGTCACGAGGCATTTACTGCTATGCGTGCTCGTGGTGCTCAAGTTACGGATATTGCTATTATTATCGTGGCTGCCGACGACAATGTCATGCCTCAAACTGTTGAAGCTATCAACCACGCATCTGCTGCAGGTGTACCTATCGTATTTGCTATCAATAAAGTAGATAAACCAAGTGCTAACCCTGATAAGATTAAAGAATCGCTTGCAGCGATGAACTATCTTGTAGAAGAGTGGGGTGGTAAATATCAATCTCAAGACATCTCAGCTAAACACGGTATGGGTGTCAATGAGTTGCTCGAAAAAGTATTGCTCGAAGCAGAATTGCTTGACCTTAAAGCAAATCCTAACCGTAAAGCGTCAGGTTCTGTTATCGAATCTTCACTTGATAAAGGTCGTGGTTATGTGGCAACAGTGCTTGTAAACAATGGTACTTTGCGTGTGGGTGATGTTATGCTTGCTGGTACTTCGTATGGCCGTGTGAAAGCTATGTTCAACGAACGTAATCAACGCATTAAAGAGGCAGGTCCTGCAGAGCCAGTTATCGTATTGGGTCTTAATGGTGCACCTCAAGCTGGTGATAACTTCAATATCTTCGATCAAGACCACGAAGCTCGTGACATTGCAAATAAACGTGAACAACTTGCTCGCGAACAAGGTCTTCGTACATCGAAACACCTTACTCTCGAAGAGATTGGTCGTCGTATTGCTCTTGGCAACTTCCAGGAACTCAACCTTATCGTTAAGGGTGACGTGGATGGTTCTATCGAGGCGTTGTCTGATTCGCTTTTGAAACTCTCTACAGAAGAAATTCAAGTTAACGTAATCCACAAAGCTGTAGGTCAAATCTCTGAAAGTGATGTTACTTTGGCAGCTGCTTCTAACGCAATTATCGTTGGTTTCCAAGTGCGTCCATCTATGGAGGCTCGTAAATTGGCTGAAAAAGAAGAGGTTGATATTCGTCTTTATTCAATCATCTACGATGCAATCGAAGAGCTTAAAGCTGCTATGGAAGGTATGCTTGCTCCAGATATCAAAGAAGAAATCACAGCTACACTCGAAATTCGCGAAACCTTCAAAATCACAAAAGTCGGTACAATTGCCGGATGTATGGTTAAAGAAGGTAAAATCAAACGTACTAACAAGATACGTCTCATTCGCGATGGTATCGTAATCTATACAGGCGAACTTGCATCTCTCAAACGTATGAAAGATGATGTTAAAGAAGTCAACTTTGGTTACGAATGTGGTCTTAATATCGCTAACTACAACGACATCCGTATCGGTGATATAATCGAGGCTTACGAAGAAGTCGAAGTTAAGAAAACACTCTAATCAATAGATATAAGATAAAAGACACGAGATGTGAGACTTCTATAGCCTTATCTCGTGTCTTTTTGTTTTTTTTATTTAATTCTCAACTCTCAACTCTCAACTCTCAACTTGAATATGAACTATCTTGATATAATTCTCATAATTCCGCTTGCCTATGGGCTTGTGCAAGGTCTCCGCAAAGGCTTGATAAAAGAGATAGCAGGCCTATTAGCTATAGTTTTAGGCATATATTTGGCTCGATATTTTTCGTTGCCAGTATCGCAAGCTTTGGCTGAAATGACCGGTTGGGCTGCAAATATTTGCGCTCCTCTCTCCTATGCCGTGGTGTTTATTGTAGTTTCATTGTCTATCTCGGCATTGTCCTATATGCTCAGCAAGATTATTGGTGCTATAATGTTAGGCTGGCTTAATCGCTTATTTGGGGCTCTATTTGGTCTTATAAAGATGACGTTGTTGTTGAGTGTGATACTTAATTTTATTGCAATTGTGAATCAGTATATGCCAATTAAAGAGAAGCCCGTCGTGCAAGAATCATTGCTATATTCTCCAATCGAAAACGTAATGGGGGCAGTGTTGCCACTATTAAATTTCGAGGATTTCACCACTGCAGTTCGCAAAGGCATCGTCGAACCAACCACTAAGGTAATAGAGGAATTGTAGATATATTTGCTTTTTGTCCAATAAAAAATAGAGTGTATGTAAATCACATGCACTCTATTTTTTTATTATTCAAACAAATTTCTGAATCTGTTAAAGAAGTTTTTTGCTGCCGAAGCATTAGGTTTCATATTCTTTGATTCGCCTAATTTCTCGAATATTTTCTTTTCGTCCGACGATAAATCTTCTGGAATATATACGCCTATGTTGACCAACAAGTCGCCTGTGCCGTAGCGATTTACATCAGGCAGACCTTTGTTGCGCAAGCGAAGCACTTTGCCCGGTTGTGTACCTTTATCGATTTTCACTTTCACTTTGCCGTCGATAGTTGGTATTTCTACCATTCCACCTAATACAGCTGTAGGCAAGTCAAGCAAAAGGTTGTATATCAAATTATTTTGGTCGCGGATAAGCTCTGGGTGTTTTTCTTCTTCTATCACAATCAACAAATCTCCAGGGATACCACCTCTGCGAGCAGCATTACCTTTGCCTTGCATGCTGAGTTGCATACCCTCTGCCACACCAGCAGGGATATTGATTGTTATCACCTCTTCTTGTATTGTTACACCTTCGCCTTTGCAATGAGGGCATTCATCTTTTATGATTTTGCCTTCGCCATTACATTTCGGACATGCTGTGCGTGATTGCATATTGCCGAGTATAGTGCGTTGTACGCGAGTTACATAGCCCGAGCCTCCACATTCAGGACAAGTCGTAGTGCTATGCTCATCTTTTGCGCCTGTACCACCACAGTGAGTACAAGTTACAGCCTTACGTACTTTAATTTTCTTTTCGCAGCCTGTAGCAATATCTTTTAATGTCAATTTGACACGTACACGCAAGTCAGAGCCACGATTTACGCGTTGGCGAGAACCTCCACCACCACCAAATCCGCTGAACCCACCGAAGCCGAAGTGACCACCAAATATATCGCCGAATTGCGAGAATATGTCATCCATATTCATACCACCTCCGCCGAAACCACTAGCTCCACCCATGCCTTCATGACCAAATTGGTCGTAGCGAGCACGTTTGTTTGGGTCGCTAAGCACTTCGTATGCCTCTGCAGCCTCTTTAAATTTCTCCTCAGCCTCTTTATCTCCTGGGTTTTTATCAGGGTGATATTGAATAGCTTTTTTGCGGTATGCCTTTTTTATTTCTTCGTCAGATGCACCTTTTTGCACACCTAACACATCATAATAATCGCGTTTTGACATATGACATTTAAATTATGAATTGATTATGCGCCAACAACGACTTTCGCGTGGCGGATAACTTTTTCGTTCATAGTATAACCTTTTGTTGTGCAATCAACAATCTTATCCTTCATTTCTGGAGTAGGAGCAGGGATAGTCGTAATAGCCTCGTGGAATTCTGTGTCAAATGGGGCATTTTCAGTTTCAATGACTGCCACACCATTCGATTTCATCATCGACATCACTTGATTATAAATTAACTCAACACCTTGACGCACAGCATCAACATCTTCTGCTGTCTTCATGCTTTCCAATGCGCGTTCAAAGTTATCAACGATAGGCAAAAAGTCAGTAATAATTCTTTCTCCAGCATTTTTTATCAAATCAGCTTTTTCTTTGATAGTGCGTTTGCGATAGTTGTCAAAGTCGGCCATCAATCTTAAGTGGCTATCATTTAAATCTTTATATTTCTTTTCCCACTCATTCACCTCCTCTGTCGCCTGAGTTTCCACTTCCTGATCCTCTGTTTTTGCTTCTTGTGTCTCTTGTTTTACCTCTTGAGCCTCATTGGCTACTTCTTCAACTTTAGTTTCTTTTTCTTGTTTCATATTGTTGTTATAATTATAATCTTTCACTTTATTATATCAAAAACGTTGCCAAATCATAAATGTGTGTCATATTGGCACAATGCTAAATATTGCAAATATAATCAACTTAAAAACCCCTACAAATCATACTGTATAAAGTACGATAACAAATCTCCTTAAAATACAATAACCCCCACCTTATCTCAAATATAGGATACAGCATACTGCAAGCAACCCTCACCTTACCTTCAAAATACCCTGTTAAATACAATAACT
>JAFYMM010000043.1 GCA_017550055.1 Paludibacteraceae bacterium | reverse complement strand
GATTTGTAATCTCGGGGTCGTTGGTTCGAATCCGACAAGAGGCTCAAAAAAGAGTGATGGACTGAAAGGTTTATCACTCTTTTTTTGTTTATCTGAAAAATAATTCCTACCTTTGCATCGTTGAAGTGATGAGTATGATTTTTTCTTATTAAAATTAATATATAGCGATGGTAACTCTCTCTCTCTCTCTCTAGAAACAAAGGGATTTCAGTGATTTGTGCTACTTTTGTAGTGCCATAATATACGTGCAGAATTGATTAGTAAATTAACATTTATTAATTAGTTCTGCATTTTTTATATCATGAATTAAATAATTATTTAAAAAAGGAGGTTATAAATGAAACGAACATTACTAATGATTCTATTCGTAGCCTTAGGGTTAAGTTGCTCTTATGCTGAAACATCGTTGATTATACGTTCTATATCGGGCGATGAAGTATATTCAGTTCTTAGTCGCATTGGCAAAGTTGTCTATAGTGGCGAATTTCTAATTGTTTATGACAGTGTGGATAATATTATCTATCGCGCACAATTTGATCAAGTACAACATTTGCGCTATGGTGATGGCGATAATTCTGGGGGTGGTCCTGTAGGAGTGGAATTGGCTCCTCAAACAATGCAAGTAGTGGCATATCCTAACCCTATAGCTGATATCTTGAATGTCAATAATGCCGATGGTGATTGTGTTAGACTGTATTCTGTTGATGGTCGTTTGTTGGAAATTGTTCAACTTAATGATGGCAGTGTGTCTATTGATATGTCAGACTATTCGGCTGGTACTTATGTTCTTGTTTCAGGCAATAGAGTTTTTAATGTTATTAAACGATAAATACGATATTGTCTAAGGTTTTTTGATTGAATGAATTATAAATAATTAAAATGTATGATATTATGAAAAAGCTCTTTTTATTATTGGCTATTGCTACATTTAGTTTGTTGACAATGGCGCAGACTAATCAAATTGTATGGAATAATGGCCAATTGCTTTATGGTACACCTATAGAGACAATCGATAGTTTGACTTATGGTGAAATGAATGAGATTGATACATTTCATTTGATTTTGCCACGTACAATTGTAAAAGTAGTCTATGATACTGTTTATGTGCATGATACAATCTATACTGAGAATGTTGATGACCCAAATAACCCAAATAATCCTTCTGTAGTGTATCCAGATGGAGCTATAGCAGGATTGTTCTCAATATCAGCAGATAAGCAAGTTTGTTTTTCTCAAGGCAATCTTAAGTATCAAGTTTCTACTAATACGTGGAGTTTTGCCGATGAGCAATATGATATGGTATATAAAGTGAATGGCAAAATAGATAGTGTTTATGATGTAGTAGATCTTTTTGGTTGGGCTACATCGGGTTATGGCGATTTTTCTCCTGCGCTTACAAGTACCAATCCACAACACTATCCTTTGAAATTCGAAGCAAAAGATATTGTGGGTACTAATTATGATTGGGGGTATAATGCTATTTCAAATGGAGGCAATCAATCTGGTTTGTGGCGTGTGCTTTCGGCTGATGAATGGAATTATTTGTTTAATGGTCGTGAAAATGCAGCTAATTTGTATGCTCAGGCTATGATAGACTCTATAGAAGGTATGATTTTATTACCAGATGGATGTAATGTGCCTAGTGATATTGCTTTTACAACTACAATTCTTGGTTGGGAAACAAACAAATACACATTTGAAGAGTGGGAAAAATTAGAGGCTTTAGGAGCAGTCTTTTTGCCTGTAGCTGGTTATCGTAGTGGTGAGTCTGTTGCAAATGTAGGTTTTATTGCTTATTATTGGACTGGTTCGTGTGATGGTGGTGATTATGCTCATTATTATGTATTTAAGGAAAAAGAGCAGTATCCTGCAAAGAACGGACGTTCTCGTTGGTTCGGTCATTCAGTTCGTCTTGTTCATGTGATGTCTGAATAAGCAAAATAGTTGTTTTATATTGATGTTTTTTTGATGTACAAATATTGTTAACTTAAAAAGTAGATAATTATGAAAAAGATATTTGCAATAATTACTTTAGCGGTAATTAGTTTAGTTGGTTTAGCTCAGAATAATACGGTGGTTTGGGCTAATGGCGAGTTGATTCAAGATGCTGTTGCCGATAGTTTGTTTTTATACGAGAACGAATGGGCTGATACAGTTCACCTGCTTATACCAAAGGTAGTTGTTAGAGAAGTGCATAAAACGGTGTATATACATGATACTGTTTATATTGAGTCTTCTGGAAGTTCGGATAATACCGAAACTTCGGGAATGGAAAATGGACATGAATGGGTAGATTTGGGATTGTCGGTGAAATGGGCAACATGCAACGTTGGTGCGATACAACCAGAAGAATTTGGAGATTATTTCGCGTGGGGTGAGGTTGAGACAAAAGCAATATATTATTGGAGTACATATAAATATGGTTCAAATTGGGATGCTATGACAAAATATAGCACCGATAGTTATTATGGTATCGTGGATAATAAAACAGTACTTGACCCAGAAGATGATGCTGCGACAGCAAATTGGGGAGGTAATTGGCGTATGCCAACCAAGGCAGAGCAAGATGAGTTGAAAAATAATTGCGAATGGGAATGGATCACACTAAATGGAGTAGGTGGATATAAAGTAATCGGACCTAATGGTAACTCAATTTTCTTGCCTGCTGCAGGTCGCATGGTCACAAGTAGTTTTGTTAGTGAGAGGTACGGTCACTATTGGTCAAGTTCGCTCGACACTGAGACTAACAACGCAACGCTTGCTAGTCACATATTCTTTATTTCTTCTGATGTACAAAGTGGCAATGAATTTCGCACTACCGGGCAGTCTGTCCGCCCAGTATGTTCTAAATAATAATCCTTAATTATAATTTTTTTAACACGATGTTTGCTTTGTGGGCAAACATCGTTTTTTTTTTGTTTATATTTCTCCTTTGTTTTTTCTTTATTTCTGCGAAGCATATACGAAGCATATACGAAACATATACGAAACATATACGAAGGATATACGAAACATAATCTTTACTCCTCATTCCTTACTTCTAGTAACCCTCTTCATAGGATAACCTTATCTTCAGGCAATCTTTGCCAAATAAGACAGCCACATTTTTGTTGTTTTATTACTCTCTTTTTTTATAAGTGGTATTATGTTTTTAGTGTTGTGTATGTAAGATTTTTTTTGTATCTTTGCATCGTATTGTGAGTAATGGAGAATAATTTTGTTCTTCTGTTATTTTCGCTTTTAAAAACAAATAAATAATAATAAAATTCTATAAAAATGAAAAAATTTCTTCTTTCTTTAGTTGCTGCGGCGGCATTGTTTGGCTGTTGCAAAGCACCAGAGGTTGGTTATCAGCCTGATAAATCGGTGTGTGTGGGTCCTAACTCGCTTACGTTGGTGAATGTGGGTCCTACCAAAGTGTTGACTCGCGACTTTGTTGTTGACCCATCGCGTGTAGATTCGGTTACGTCAGCCGATGCTGCACTTGCAGTGGCGTTGAGCGAAGATAAACTTATGCTCGATTTTTATTGTGGCGAAGAGATGCATCCGATGTCGTATATCAACCTTTGGGTAGAAGGTGTGGCTTATTCGGTGCCTGTGCGTAAAAGTGATAAATTTAATTATACTTTCACATACAATCCTAATGGTCGCGAGATTGGTCGCATCCAAATTGCTGGTCAGATGAACAACTGGGTGCCTGCGTTGACACCTGATTTGACTTTGAACGAAGAGGGATTGTATGAGGTTACGATGTTGCTCAGTCCGGGTACTTATCTCTATCAATTGCTTATTGATGGCGAACAAAACCACGATGACACTAACCCAAACAAAGTGGACAATGGTTTTGGTAAATTCAATTCTATCATGCAAGTGAATGGCAATGAGGATAAATTCCCTAAATTGTTGACAGGCGAGTTGGGTTGTGGTAGATTTACGGTGAAAGCAGAAGCGACTGAACGCGTGTGGGCTTATTGGAACAATGTGGCTCTTGACGAACGTTTTGTTGAGTTTGCAGATGGAGAAATCACAGTGAAAGTGCCTGTTGAGGCTCAGGAATGGTCTAAATCGGTGATTCGTGTGTGGGCTTCTAACGAATATGGTATCTCTAACGAAATCCTTGTGCCTCTCTACAATGGTAAAATCGTTACGGATGCAGCAGAGCTTGACCGTAGCGATAAATATGCTCAAATTATTTACTTTATGCTTGTTGACCGTTTCCGTGATGGCAATCCAGACAACAACCGTCCAATGAATCGTCCTGACGTGCATCCTCGCGCTGACTACCATGGTGGCGACTTGGCTGGTATCAAACAAGTGATTGACGAAGAGTATTTCAATAAATTGGGTGCTAACACATTGTGGCTCTCGCCGCTCAACCAAAACCCATTCGAACCTTATGGCTACAATGCTTTGGCTGACACTAAATTTGCTGGTTATCACGGCTATTGGCCAATCTCTTCATCGCAAGTGGATTGCCGTTTCGGTACTAACGACGAATTGAAAGCGCTCGTGGCAGATGCTCACGACCACGAAATCAATATCTTGCTCGACTATGTGGCTAACCACGTGCATCAAGACCACCCATTGTTCAAACGCAACCCAGAGTATGCAACTCCGCTCTATTTGCCAGACGGACGTATGAACACAGAATTGTGGGACGAACAACGCTTGACTACTTGGTTCGACGTGTTTATGCCTACACTCGATATGGGCAACCCAGTGGTAGTTGACATTATGGTTGACTCGGCTGTGTATTGGTTGAAAGAGTTTGGCGTAGATGGTTTCCGTCATGACGCATGTAAACACGTGAACGAAGAATATTGGCGCGAATTGACTCACCGCATGAAATTGACTCGTCCAGAGGGCAACTTCTATCAAATCGGTGAATCGTATGGCTCGCCTGAACTCATTGCAAGTTATGTAAATAGCGGTATGCTTGATGGTCAATTCGACTTCAACGTGTTCGACGAAGCTACATCGGCATTCAATGGTGTGAGTGGCGGTACTATGACACGTTTGAGCAACGTGCTTAATTCAAGCCTCAAAGTGTATGGCGCACACAACCTTATGGGCTATGTGTCGGGCAATCACGACAAACCACGTTTCATGGCATTGGAATCGGGCGACATCAAAGTGGGCGAAGATGCTAAAGCAGCAGGTTGGACTCGTACTGTAGGTATCACTGACTCGGTGGCTTACGACAAATTGGCTCTTCTCCATGCATTTAACCTTACTATTCTGGGTGTGCCAGTAATCTATTATGGCG
>JAFYMM010000042.1 GCA_017550055.1 Paludibacteraceae bacterium | reverse complement strand
TATGGAAGCAAATGTGCTTGATTATGACCCACATACAGCATTGTTTGTGTCAGATGAAGACCCTTTGATTTTTTATCGTGCTATTGGAGAGTTTGGATTGACACATCTTAAAGATAGAGGGTCTCTGTATTTTGAAATAAATCAATATCTTGGACGGGAGACATGCGATCTGCTTATTGCAATGGGATATAGGAATGTGGAAATGAGAGAGGATATAAATGGGAATCCGAGAATGATAAAGGCGACGTTATAATTGAGAATAATTTACCCCGAAAAATATACAAAAATAAACTCAAACTTGCAACTGATAAATTTTTATACCAAACACAACTGACTATAAGCATATTAACACAATTTCAGATAGAACATACACTAATAAAAATAGTAAAGAATAAAAATTATTTGCTTAACTTTGTCCAACGAAAACCTATAAATTTTTTAGTTATGGAAAAGAAGCATTTTAATGAAAACATCAGAACGAGCTTGATAAATATAATCAAGCTAAGATTATTTAACTTCAAGCTATTTGGAAATCTTCGCTTTGGATTGTACAAAGAAATTTCACTTGGCGATATAGATGAGTTCATCAAAGACTTTAATGAACTTATAAACCCCACGGTACAAAAAGCAGATGAAAAAGAAATAAAAGAAACTCTGCCTAATAACCAAAATTTCATAATACTCACACGACTCTGCGAACAATATTATACCTATGAGGGTACAGAAAAATTCCAAAAGAAGATAATTCAAGAGGTGTGCGAAATCATAGAAGAACTACGTAAAGACAAAGAGGCTCAACTCGCTTTAGAAACGTGGCTTAACAAAACACAAGATAATGTAATAGCCAAATTAAGGAGAGAACACCCCGAGTTAAAAGAAGAAGAAATCAAACTTTTTTGTTATATAAAAGCTGACTTCACACCGACAATGATGTCTGTATTACTTCGAAAAGACAAAAGCGTAATTTACAATAGAGTGTCACGATTAAAAGCCAAAGTATATAAATAATATGCATTGTTTGCCCCCTTCGGGGACTATCTATAAATCACATACTACTATAAAACTAACAAAATATGAATCTGAACAATTCGGCATTATTAAATAAGGCTGCTACGTATGCTTCGAGATGTGAGCATTGCGAGAGCGAAGTTAGGGAAAAACTCTTAACTTGGGGTGGCACAAGTGAGGAAGCGGATGAAATTATTGCCTATTTGATAGAGGAACGCTACATTGATAATCAGCGATATGCAAATAGTTACACGAAAGATAAGTTCCGTTTTAACCATTGGGGGAAATATAAAATCGGAATGATGCTTAGGAGTAAAGATATAGATAGCGATATCATAGAAGAGGCACTAAATCAGATAGATGAAGAGGAATATATTGAGAAATTGCAACAGATGCTAAGAGAGAAGTTGCGCTCGATAAAGTATTCGTCGGAATATGAAAAAAAGGGCAAACTATTTAAGTTTGCCCAATCACGCGGATTTGAGAGTTCCGCTATTTCGAAGGTTATAGATTCGATATAATTCATAAGGGGATTTTGCAAAAAATCCCTTTATTTTTTCTTAGCACGGGTGGTTTTCTTTTTGGTGCCGCCTTTTGATTTGTTGGCTTCGTCGGCTATAATTGCTTGGCATTGCTCTAATGTTAGCTCTTCGGCTACTGTGCCTTTTGGTAATTTATAGTTTTCGCCAGCATGAGTGATATATGCACCGAAACGTCCGTTCAAGACAAGGATGTCTTCAGCTTCGAATTTTTTGATTTCACGATTTTTGTCGGCTTGACGTTTCTCGGCAATAAGCTCAATTGCTCGCTCACGAGTAACAGTCAATGGATCTTCGTCTTTTGGCACTGATACATAAGCTTTTCCGTGACGAATGTATGGTCCGAACTTACCTACTCCGACACTCAATGCTTCGCCCTCGTATTCTCCGAAATCGATAGGAAGCTTGAAGAGGTCGAGAGCTTCTTCGAGAGTCAAAGACTCCATAGATTGTCCTGTGCGGAGAGATGCAAATTTTGGTTTTTCTTCATCAGAAGCTGTACCAATTTGAGCAACAGGGCCAAAACGTCCAATCTTAACAAACACAGGGCGACCAGAAACTGGGTCGAGACCTAACTCGCGTTCGCCAGCTTTCTTGCCTGTAGAGTGCATTGCCTCTTCTACATTTGGATGGAATTGAGTATAGAAACTATCTATATTTTTGGTCCACTCGAGTTGTCCCTCTGCTATTTTGTCGAAATCTAACTCTACGCGTGCGGTAAAGTTGTAGTCCATAATATTAGGGAAGTTGGCTAGAAGATAGTCGTTGACTACGATACCGATATCGGTTGGAGAGAGTTTACCTTTCTCGATAGATGCTTTTTCGACTTTATCTTCTTCCTTGATTTTTCCTGCTTTAAGTGTTAGAACGCGATATGGACGTGCTTCGTTTTGGATTTCTTTTTTCTCGACATAATCACGAGCCAAGATAGTAGAAATAGTTGGCGCATAGGTTGATGGGCGTCCAATGCCTAACTCTTCGAGTTTGCGCACGAGAGAAGCTTCGGTGTAGCGAGCTGGGCGTTGAGTGAAGCGTTCTTGAGCTTGCATCATTGCGAGATTAAGAATGTTGCCTTCAGCCAATTTTGGAAGCATGCCTTCGGTTTCTTGCGATGTTTCATCGTCGGTAGATTCCATATAAACATTCAAGAAACCATCGAATTTGAGGACTTCGCCAACAGCTACGAATTTCTCGTCAGAATTGTCGATATTGATGACCGCAGTTGTTTTTTCGAACTCGGCATCAGCCATTTGGCTGGCAATAGTGCGTTTCCAGATGAGGTCGTAGAGTTTGCGCTCTTGCGCTGTGCCTTCGATTTCGCGAACGTTGATATAGGTTGGACGTATGGCTTCGTGAGCCTCTTGTGCGCCCTTAGACTTGGTGTTGTATTTGCGACGTTTGTAATATTTTTCGCCCACCATTTCTAAGATTTCGGCTTTCGCGGTATTCAATGCTAAATCAGAAAGATTGACAGAGTCGGTACGCATGTATGTAATCTTTCCGCTTTCGTATAGAGACTGAGCAACTCGCATAGTAGTGGCTACAGGAAATCCGTATTTGCGAGAAGCTTCTTGTTGGAGCGTTGATGTTGTGAATGGAGCTGCAGGTGTGCGATGAGTTGGACGAGTTTCGATGCTTTCGACACTGTAATTTGCTGATGCAGCGGTTTCTAAGAATTTCTTTGCTTCGGCTTCGGTAGCGAAACGATTGCGCAACTCGGCTTTGAATTCGGCATCTTGTCCGTTTTCGGTTTTAACCTTGAATGTTGCAACTACGCGGAATGATGCTTCGGCCTTGAATTGTTGGATTTCGCGCTCACGCTCAACCACCAAACGAACTGTAACGGACTGAACACGACCAGCAGAGAGAGATGGTTTGATTTTGCGCCAAAGAACTGGAGAGAGTTCGAAACCAACGATGCGGTCGAGAACGCGGCGTGCTTGTTGTGCATCGACTACATTTAGGTCTATATCGCGAGGGTTTTCAATAGCATTGAGAATGGCATTTTGGGTAATTTCGTGAAAAACAATACGATGAGTTTGTTTGTCTTTTAGCCCGAGAACCTCGTAGAGATGCCAAGCAATAGCTTCTCCTTCGCGGTCTTCATCGGATGCCAACCAAACGATGTCGGCTTCTTCGGCAGATTTACGTAGGTCGGCAACGAGTTTCTTTTTATCTGTAGGTATTACGTAGTCTGGTTCGTAATTTTTTGTTACGTCGATACCAAAATCTTTTTCCTTTAGATCGCGGATGTGTCCGAAACTTGACATAACGCGATAGTCTTTTCCCAAAAATTTCTCGATAGTCTTTGCTTTTGCAGGAGACTCAACAATTACCAAATTTTTTTGCATAAAGAAAATATGAGTTGAAATGTGAAAGTTGAAATGCGAATAAGAAGATGTATAAATTATTATTTTTCAAAGAGATAATATTTTTGAGGATACTTCTTTTTTCGCAAATAACAATGGTCGAAATTCAAAATTCACATTATATAATATAGGTTTCAAAATTTTTTGCAAAGTAACAAAAAGAATTGCATTCTGACAAAATTTTCAAGAATTTATTTTTATTTTTCGAGAAACAGTCTTAAAGACAGATAGATATGATACAAGAAAAAAGAAATATGTGTTTTTAAACGAATTTAGATTGAAATTATTGTGCAGGTATTGTTATAGTATGTTTATAGTATATTTATGGTATATTTATCCTATATTTATAGTATATTTATCCTATGTTGTAGATAAGGAGAAATTAGGGTTATGAAAAGATTTACGAAAAAGATACCTTACATCTCAAAAAAAAGTAGTATCTTTGCAAAAGATATTGTTTATTGGATAATATTGTAGAAATACTATGAAAACTGTAACATTTAAAGATAAAACTTTTAGAGTTTCGATATCTGAGGCTGAATTGTTGAAAGCAGTTGACAATGTGGCTGAAAAGATGAATGCAGACTTGGAAGGAAAAAATCCTTTGTTCCTCATTGTGCTTAATGGCGCGTTTATGTTTGCGTCGGATTTGCTGAAACGAGTGGAAATTCCTGCTCAGCTTTCGTTTGTTAAAGTTGCGTCGTATAGCGGTACTGCGAGTACTGGCAGAGTGACTGAGTTGATTGGCTTGAATGAGGAGGTGAAAGGTCGCACGATTGTGATTATTGAAGATATTGTTGACTCGGGCCGTACGATGTATGGTATGGTTGAGAAATTGAAGTCTCTTGGAGCTGACGACATACGTATTGCTACGTTGTTCTTTAAGCCTGAGGCTTTGAAATATGACCTTAATATTGATTATGCTGCGATGAATATTCCTAATGATTTTATTGTGGGATATGGCCTTGATTATGATGGATATGGCCGAAATTTGAGGGATATTTATACCTTAATTAATTCATAATTTTTTCGCCTAAAGGCTCAAAGACCTTCGGTTCATAATTTTTTTGTCTAAAGATTCAAAGACTTTCGGTTCATAATTAAAATAAACTATATATATTGTTATGTTGAATATTGTTATATCAGGAGCTCCGGGCTCGGGTAAGGGTACGCAAAGTGCTATTATTGTTGAGAATTATGGTCTTACCCATATTTCTACGGGAGATATGCTCCGTGAGGAAATTAAAAATGGTACTGAAAATGGCAAAAAGGCAGAGGTGCTTATCAATGATGGTAAGCTTGTGCCAGATGAGATGATTATTGCTATGCTTCATGACCAAGTGCAAAAACATCTTGATGCAGGCGATACTAAGGGCTTTATTTTTGATGGTTTTCCTCGCACTGCAGCACAGGCTGTGGCACTTGATGATATGCTCCATGAGCTTGAAACAGAGGTGAGTTGTATGCTCCATATGCAAGTGGAACACGAATTGTTGATTGAACGTTTGCTCAATCGCGGTAAGACTTCGGGTCGTGCGGATGATAATCTTGAAACTATCCAAAAACGTCTTGATGTTTATAATTCGCAAACTTTGCCTGTTATTGAACACTATAAAAATAGTGGTCGATATAAAGCAGCTTGCAACAACTCGTCGGTTGAGGCTTGCTTTGCTCAAGTTAAAGAAATTATTGATAGTTTATAATAATCGGACATCAATAGATGTTTGTTGCTCGTTACTAATTACTTACTACTGAAATTATGTCAAACTCCAATTTTGTCGACTACGTAAAAATATTTTGCCGTTCGGGTAAAGGTGGTGGTGGGTCAACACACTTCCACCGTGAGAAGTATATACCAAAAGGTGGCCCTGATGGTGGAGATGGCGGCCGTGGTGGTCATATCATCCTACGTGGCAATAAGGACTACTGGACTTTGCTCCACTTGAAATATGCACGCCATATATTTGCGGGCGATGGTGGTCATGGTAGTGGCAGTCGCAGTTTTGGAGCTGATGGCGAAGATAAGTATATCGATGTACCTTGTGGTACAGTGGCTTATGATGCTGATACAGGCGAATATCTTTGCGACATCACAGAGGATAAACAAGAGGTTATTTTGCTAAAGGGTGGCCGTGGAGGTCTTGGAAACTGGCATTTCCGCACTGCAACAAATCAAACTCCTCGCTATGCTCAACCGGGAGAGCCTCGCGTTGAACGTAGTGTTATTCTTGAACTTAAGGTGTTGGGTGATGTTGGTTTGGTAGGATTCCCTAATGCTGGTAAATCGACTCTTTTGAGCGTTGTGTCAGCGGCTAAACCTGAAATTGCGAATTATCCGTTTACGACGCTTGTGCCTAACCTTGGTATCGTTTCGTATCGTGGTGGTAAGTCGTTCTGTATGGCAGATATACCTGGTATCATTGAGGGCGCAAGTCAGGGTAAGGGGCTTGGACTACGATTCCTCCGCCACATTGAGCGCAATGCGATATTGTTGTTTATGATTCCTGCCGATAGCGACGATATTATGAAAGAATATAATATTTTGTTGCACGAATTGGAGGAATATAACCCTGAATTGATTGATAAACAACGTATTCTTGCAATCACTAAGAGCGATATGCTTGACGAGGAATTGATGCAAGCTATGGAGGCAGAACTGCCAACTGATATACCTCATATATTTATATCGGCTGTTGCGGGATTCAATATCACTGAGTTGAAAGATTTGCTTTGGACTGAAATCAATAAAGAAGAAAATCGAGTGCAAACATTCACTCATCGCAATCTTGAGATTCAACGTCCAACTGCTAACGACCAAGAAGATGATTGGGATGAGGAATTGGAAGACTTTGATGATGAGGATATTGAATGGGACGAAGATTGGGATGATGATGACGACAACGCAGGTGGACATATGGTGGATGATATCGAATATGTGTAAATTCTACTTGTCAATCCTAATTATAAAACTAAAAAAAGAACGAATTGCACAAGCTTTTCTAAATAATTATTTTTCATAAAAAATACTAACGAAGCCGAAACCGAGAGCAAAAGAATCATGCTACTCGCGACTCGCTAATAAAATACTAATAAATGGCATTACAATGTGGTATCGTAGGGTTGCCAAATATCGGAAAATCAACCCTTTTCAACTGTCTTTCTAACGCAAAAGCCCAATCGGCAAACTTCCCATTCTGTACAATCGAACCTAACGTAGGCGTAATCACTGTACCAGACGAACGCCTAAATAAACTCGCTGAACTCGTTAATCCACAACGCATAGTACCTACTACAGTAGAAATCGTTGACATCGCAGGTCTTGTGAAAGGTGCGTCTAAAGGCGAAGGCCTTGGCAATAAATTCCTCGCAAATATCCGCGAAACTGACGCTATTCTTCACGTACTCCGTTGCTTTGACGACCCTAATGTTGTACACGTTGATGGCTCAGTTGACCCTATCCGCGACAAAGAAATCATCGATGCAGAACTACAACTTAAAGACCTCGAAACCGTTGATGCTCGTATACAAAAAGTGCAAAAACAAGCACAAACTGGTGGCGACAAACAGGCAAAACAAATTTACGAAGTACTCGTAAAATACAAAGCTGCCCTCGAACAAGGTCTTTCGGCTCGCACCGTGACATTCGACAATAAAGACGACGAAAAAATAGCTCGCGAACTCTTCCTTCTTACTGCAAAACCAGTGCTTTATGTATGTAACGTAGATGAAGCAAGCGCAGCAACAGGCAATGAATATGTGGAACGTGTACGCGAAATAGCACAAAAAGAAAATGCAGAAGTACTCGTCATTGCAGCTAAAATCGAAAGCGAAATTGCAGAATTCGAAACATACGAAGAACGCCAAATGTTCCTTGCAGAAATCGGACTTGAAGAATCAGGCGTTGCTCGTCTCATCAAATCGGCATACGCACTTCTCAAACTCAAAACATACTTCACTGCTGGTGTACAAGAGGTTCGCGCTTGGACATTCCAAGACGGCTGGAAAGCACCACAATGTGCAGGCGTAATCCATACGGACTTCGAAAAAGGCTTTATCCGTGCAGAAGTAATCAAATATGAAGACTTC
>JAFYMM010000331.1 GCA_017550055.1 Paludibacteraceae bacterium | reverse complement strand
GAATAGGAAAGACTATAGTATTTGCATATAATCACCGCCACGCAGAGTTGATAGTGGAGAGATTTGGTGTGCTATATCCCGAGTATGGAGCAGGGTTCTGTGTGTTGATTGACAACTATGTAACATACGCTCAGGATTTGATAGATAAATTTGAAAAGAGAGATATAGAACCACAGATAGCAGTGTCGGTGGATATGTTGGATACAGGGATTGATGTGCCTGATATTTTGAACCTCGTATTCTTTAAGCCTGTGAAGAGTAAAATAAAATTCATGCAGATGATAGGGCGAGGCACGAGATTGTCGGAGGGAGTGTTTGGCGATGAGGATAAAAAAGAGTTCTATATATTCGATTGGTGTTGCAACTTTGATTACTTCGAGAAAAATCCAAATGGAAAAGAGACACCACAGGCGCAATCATTGACAGAGAGATTGTTTAATTTGAGAGCAAGTATAGCATTCTACTTACAACATCAGAAATATCAAGAGGATGCTTTTTCTAAAGGATTGCACGATGAGATAAAGGGGATGTTGAAGGAACAGGTGGGATTGTTGTCAGATGCCCATATATCGGTTCGTGCGAAGTGGGAACAGGTAAGTCATTTTAAAGAAGAGACAGCATGGGTGTATATATCAGAGGTGGATGTGGTGACATTGAAAACCGATATTGCACCATTGTTGCCAAAGAACACATTGGATGAGAATGCTAAGAAGTTTGATGTGTTGATGCTGTCTATTGAATTGTCGCTGTTGGATGAAGATGTAAATGCACGAAGAGCAATACAGAATGTACATTTCGTGGCACAACAGTTGGAAGAGAAAGCAACCATTCCACAGATACAGGCGAAGATGGGAACAATTAAAGAGGTGTTGAACCCTGTAAGTTGGGAGAATGTGTCATTGCCATGGTTGGAGAAGGTGCGTGAGGATTTGAGGGATTTGACTAAATTCTTGATTGGCGATAAGAAGAAATGGTTTGTTGTTGATATAAATGATATATTATCGTTCAATGGTGAGAGTGCAGGTATAGAGACAAGAGTGACGTATAAGCAAAGAGTGTTGGATTTTCTTGCTCAGAACAGGAACTTGCCTGTGTTGCAGAAGATATATGAAATGGAGCAGTTGAGCGTTGAAGATATTAGGGAGTTGGAACGCATCTTGTGGTCGGAACTTGGAGATAAAGAAGACTACGATAAATACACTGTTGGTATGGCATGTGGGGCAAATGTGGCAATCTTCATACGTTCAATCATTGGAGTGGATAGGAAAGAGGCAGTTGAGAGATTTGGAAGATTCATTTCAGGTTCGGCATTGAATGCAGAACAGGAAGAGTTCTTGATGACTATTATCTCGTATGTTTGCGAGAATGGAGATATAACTAAAGAGATAGTTGTGAATGAATCGCCATTTGATGAGAGATTGGAAGTGTTAGGTGCTTATATCAGACCATTTGCAGAATATATAGATAATATACATGGGGTGGTGATTGCGAGAGCGTGATAAAAGATATTTTAGAGTAATGTAAATTATGAATAATGGATATTTGAATTTTGATGAATATATTCGGCAAGGTGAACCGCAGAGGCGAGAACGTGCTGAGGCTTGGCGTGTGGCGATCGGGTTGCAGGCTGTTGATGGTTTGAAGACATCGGAGTATTTGCAAGAGGCGGCACGAAGGAATATAGAGGGAGAGATTTCGATTGACGAGGCGCGTGAACTTGTTAGGCAATATTATATTACTAAAACAGCGCATGATGAGGATGGTGCTGATAGAGAGGAGGCTGATAAAGTGTCGAGTAATATCGCTAAATTGCTTCAAACAGATGCTTTTACTTATAGTGTGGCTGGCTTGTCGGCTATTCATCGTGCTATTTTTGATGGTGTGTTTAAGCATGCAGGTCGTTTTAGGGATTATGATATTTCGAAAAAAGAGTGGGTGCTTGAGGGTGATTCGGTGCTTTATGGTCGATGGCAAG
>JAFYMM010000330.1 GCA_017550055.1 Paludibacteraceae bacterium | reverse complement strand
CATTATTTCCTGTTCTGTTGGCTTGTTTTTGTGAATCCAAAGAACCATTTCTTTCATTATATCTTCGTGGTTCTTCAAGGCTATCATTATTCCGATTGCGTTGTCTTTACTCACTTTCGAGTTTGCTAATAATGTTATTAATACTTCTTGTAGTTCTGTTAATGTTTCCATATATTTATTTTAATATTTCGTCATAACACAAAAATTTCACATCGCAAATATAAAGAAAATAAATTTCACCACCAAATACCTGCAAGCCTTGCAGAGATTTGCACATATATGAATTTTGTTGTAACTTTGCAATATCTTCTTGCTGAGTTAGTGTACCATGACTTAGATGCTCACCACCAGCAACAAGTAGCCTATTAGATGATGAGTTGTCAGAGTAAGCATCGCTCCTCTCGCTAATGGGTGCTTCTTTGTTAATGACTTACACTGCATATTCGAAAAGGGTATTTTGATTTTCAGCTACGGAGTTCGATAGTCCGTTAAGGCTGTGTATCAAAATACCCTTTTCTTTTTCTAGACACTTTATCATAACTCGCATTCCCACTCAACTAACTCTCTATCCAATTCAATTCGTTTTACATCAAGTCGGTCTCCTGAGATATAATAGTACTGGGCTATCTCGTCACCAAATTGCGAAACAAAAGCCTCACGGATACGAGAGCATTTTTCGTTAATCGAATTGTTTGTAGAATCTACCAATAGATTAACACTCTGCTTAATTCTTTCAGCATCATCAAATCGTGTGAGACGAGCATATATAGACAACAACTCGTCGCGATAATCAATCAAATCCTTAAACCAAATACCCTCCTCGTGTTGCAGATACAAAAGGTAAACCGCTTTAACTAGTGGCGTCATCTTTATCTCAATGTCATAATCTGGCAATAGAATGCGATAATCACTCGTAATAGTCAACCGACTCAATCGAGGTGTATAATCAAACAACGCCTTTATAATTGCATCATCAACGCCATAAGTACGCAATTTTTCTATCCTAATCAAAATTTCATCTTTCAACGTTTCGATTTCATCTTTATAATACCCCCCAATTTGCGAACAAATAGATTTTAAAGCTTCATTTTTAGTAAATGCCAAATTTTTCATAATAATTTTGGTGTTATGTTTAAATTTTCAAAACAATATCACCATAAATTATATAACGCATTTTTTTAATATCGCCAAAAAATTAAAAACATCGATAAAATCGCCGATTTTTGATGTTTTTAATTATGTTTACATCATATTTTTTCTATAATTTTCAATCACAAACAACAATAATTTTCTAAAAAACAACAAAATTTTAAAATACCTTAATTCGCTAATATCATGGACAAGGAGTGAGAAAAGAGAGTGAGGATTAGTTCTTAGGTTACATCTTTATTCTTCATCAACTTATATAAAAGATGTGTTTTGTCTTACATACCCCCTCCGGACTACGTCCTCGTCCCCCTAATTTAGGGGGACAATATGGTGCAGAACCACCTCTCAAGGGTCGGTCATACTGCGGTTATGCATAATTTGACGTCTTCAACGTCATTAAAAAAACGACCGCCTATTCTCACAAAAAGAATAAGCGGTCGCCGTATAAAATTCATTATCTATTTTGCTTCTCTAACACAAACTCATCAGCTACATACAAATCGCCAAATCAAGAATATAGAAACACCTATGGTCCACAGTTTATCAGTTTGTGAACTTTGCAACTCGATGGTGTAAGAGTGGCGGTTTTCTTCGGTGCAGTTTGCTTAAGGGTTGCTGTGGGGTAAATATAGAAAAGAGATGTCTATATTTTTAGAAAATATGTCTATTTATTTAGGAAAATAACCCAAAATCTGTCTACTTTTTTAGGAAAAAATGTAACTCAACAGAACCAACTTTGCAAATTAAATTTACGAAGTGAGGCTACACCTCGGTAATCTAAAATAAATTTTGATTACGCTCGGTTTGCACTCACTTTGCAAGTTGCAAAGTTGCAAAGTTACTAATAGGTTGATTATCTTGGTGTTATAAAAAAGTCTTTTCGGAACTTTGCAAGTGCAAAAGAGAGGATAGTATTAATAATCAACACGTTATGCTGAACTTTGCAACTTTGCAAGTGCCTATTTTTAGTAATTTTATCACTAATTAACGTATCCGACAACACTCAAAATGTTAATTATCAACAAAAACACAAAATCATCATTCTAAAAAAACACAAAAAAAATCCGTTCTCGCAATTATGTGAGAACGGATTTTCGATATATATAACTTGAACTATTTTGTTGGTCGATCAAAGAATGGGCTTTTTGATGAGGCTGAGATGGCGATGCCGACTGTGATATGGACATCATTGCCAAGGAAACCGAGTTCTTCGGCTGCCACACCGATTGAGTACATGACGCGTGTGTCGAGACGGAGGTCGGCTGCTGTGGCACATGCTGATCCGAGCGCAATGCCAACGTCGATGCTATTCATCACACAAGGAACGTCTTTGAGTTGAGAGTTGAGAGTTGAGAGTTGAGAATCAATACTTTTTATCACTCCATTTATCCCGCTTTGACGTTCAGCGCAAGTTGGAAAACCACAATGACCGCAGTTAAGCCCTAGCGATTGAAGTTTTGTACCTATAACTACAACTGCTTCGGACTGAAGCACATTGCCTGCGTCACGAATGAAGGATGGACGATTGCGTTCGTTGCCAATCTCGACCATGCGGTCGGCTAATTGACGGAGTTCGTCGCCTTCGATGAGAGCTGCTTCGATGATATCAACTCCGCGGGCCTTGGGAGCTGTGCGGGCAGCTATGAGTAGTTGACGCGCTGCTGCGATAACATTTTCGTGGCGCGATGTGCGTTCGTTTATAATCATATTTGAAAATTATTTTTAGACAGAATGACAGAAAAACATAATTTTTTATCTTTTTACATATGCCTCGCTATGCCTAAAGGCATATCTAGGCAAATAAATGACAAACCATCCGGATTTATTTTTTTAAACAGAATGACATAAGAACATAATTCTTACTCCCTACTCCTTACTCCTTAATTTACAACCACTTCTTAATACGGAAATAGAGGAGGATGAGGACTACGGTGAGAATCATCAAGCCGATTGCGAATGGATAACCATACGCCCATGAGAGCTCGGGCATTTTGTCAAAGTTCATACCATACATACTCGCAATGAGGGTTGGCGGAAGGAAAATAACATTGACGACAGTGAAAATCTTGATGATTTTGTTCTGCTGGATGTTAACAAGACCGAGGAATGTGTCTTGCAAATACTCGAGACGGTCGAACGAGAAACGTGT
>JAFYMM010000329.1 GCA_017550055.1 Paludibacteraceae bacterium | reverse complement strand
TGATTGTATTGATTATATTTACCTATACACCCATTAGCGCCAAACACGTCATATTGAGCCCCCTCAATCAATTTACTTGTGGCTATTGTTTGTGGTTGATAAACTTTACAAACATCTAATATTGACATCTTTTTCCACCCTTCTCTCATAACAACTCCCTTATTTCAGCGATTAAACTTGCTGAATTCTCATTCAATTCGGCTATGGCGTTGAGGATGTCTGCCGTTGTGCGTTCATCCACCACCTCTACTTTATTCGGATTTTTCACCGATAGGTCATAATCTTCTCCAAGGTCCGACACTTCTATCGACCACGAATTTTCACTCTCGCCTTTGGTCTTGTATAGTTCTACAAACTCTGCCAAGTCCGCCTCGTTTAATGGATTGGTCTTACCAAGATTGCGACCTGGATTCAACTGATAATACCACACTCGCTCTGTCGGTGCGCCTTTGGTGAAGAATACAACCACAGTTTTCACACCTGCTCCCGTAAACACTCCCGATGGCAAATCCAATATTGTATGCACATTACACTCTTCCAACAACTTACGTCGCAAAGCCGATGCATCTCCATTGCTAAGGAATGTGTTTTTGATTACAATCCCAGCTCTACCTCCAGCCTTCAACATCTTAATGAAATGTTGCATAAACATATATGCTGTTTCGCTTGTGCGTATCTCAAAGTTTTGCAACACCTCGGCACGTTCGCTACCACCAAATGGAGGGTTAGCCAATATCACATGCTTGCGGTCGCGCTCTTGTATGTTTGCCAAATTCTCGGTCAACGTGTTGCCACGAATAATATTCGGTGCTGCCACACCATGGAATATCATATTCATTGTCGCAATGATATATGGCAACCCCTTTTTCTCTTTACCAAAGAATGTCTCTTTCTGCAATTTGTCCGAGTCAGCCACCGATGCCACCTGCTCTTGCATATAGTTGAACGCTTCGCAAAGGAATCCTGCCGACCCACATGCTGGGTCATACACTGTTTCACCAATGCGAGGATTGACTAATTTCACTATCGTGCGTATCAACGGACGAGGCGTGTAATATTCACCACCATTGCGACCAGCATTACCCATTCTCTTGATTTTATCCTCATATAGCACAGTCATTTCGTGCTTATCCTCTGCCGATTGAAACGCAAGCGAATCCACTTTGTTTATTATCTCACGCAAGTTATATCCACTCTGTATCTTGTTGCGCAATTCAGTGAAAATCTCACCAATCTTATACTCCAATGTGTTCGACGACGAGGCTGTATCTTTGAATTTTTTAAGCGTTGGAAACAACTTAGCATCAACCCACTCTACAAGGTCGTCGCCAGTCATAGCATTCACAATATCAATTTCGCCATTATCCTTTTTAGGCGCAGCCCACACCGACCAACGCAACGAATCCTTAATAATTCTACGATACTCCCCACCCATCAACTCAGCATTCATCTCCTGTTCTGTTTCAAGGTCATCAAGATATTTAAGGAACAACAGCCACGAGGTCTGCTCAATATAGTCCAACTCATTGCTACACCCCGCCTCATTGCG
>JAFYMM010000002.1 GCA_017550055.1 Paludibacteraceae bacterium | reverse complement strand
CGTGTTGGTTTTGGCAAATATTTGCGAGTTGGTATTGAGGGGTATGTATCTACATTGAAATATCAACCGAAAGGTAGTTCTGCTAAAATAGGTTGGGGTGGGCTTTTGCTCGATTCTCATTGGCATATTAATAAATTTACAATTTTTACGGGTGGTGTTATAGGTGGTGGCTCTTACACTCATATTGCTATGATTGACAAAGGCGAGAATACTCCCGTGAATGATTATGTTGTAGAAAATCAGTATGTTTCGTATCGTCATTATCCATTTCTTGCTATTGTGCCATTTGTTGGAATGGAGTATTCGTTGACTAAACGAATTAGTGTAGTTGCAAAGATTGATTATATGCTTAATGCAACAAATTGGGCTGATGATTATGCTGCAGGACCGAGATTTTTTGTTGGCTTTATGTTTGGAAGATAAAAGATATCTATTTTGGTTGTATTGATAGTCAATAGTTTAGGTGTGAAAAATCAGTCTTGATGTAAAAAAATGAATATATGAAAAGAGTAATATTTTTTATATTGGTTGTTGTAGCAATTTGTTTGTCGAGTTGTGTAGAGGAGAATGTGAGTTTTGATGAGAGGCTTGAGCTGACATTTTCGTGCGATACGCTCATTATGGATACTCTGTTTGCTGAGCAACAATCGGCTACGGGTAGATTTATGATTTATAATGAGAATAAGAATGCGTTGAATATTGCTTCGATTAGAATGGGGGGAGGTTCGGCTTCTTATTTTAGATTTAATGTAGATGGTCGTATTGCTGGCAAGGGCGAGGTTTTGGAAGATATTATGATTAAGGGCCATGATTCGCTTTTTGTGTTTGTGGAGATGACGCCACCTACAACTGATGGTGAGCCTTATATTGTTCTGTTTGATTCACTTATGTTTGAGTGCAACAATAAGGTGAAAGATGTTAAATTGATGGCTGTCGGTAGTGATGCACGAGTGTTGCGCAGTCAGATTTATACTTCAGATGCTACGATAGATTCGCTTCGTCCTACGTTAGTGTTTAATTATATTTATGTTGCAGAGGGTGCAAAATTGACTATAACAGAGGGTGCTAAACTTTATATGCACGGAGGGGCAAATATTGTTGTGGATGGTGAATTGGAATGTAGAGGTACGTTTGAACACCCGATTGTGATTAGGGGTGATAGGTTTGATTGTATAAATGATGTTGACCAAACGCCTTATGACCAAATGCCTAATCAGTGGGGTGGTATTTATTTGCAAAATGCTCAGTCGCATAATATTATAGAAAATACGCATGTGCGTGGTGCGGGTGTGGGCATATTGCTTGTTGGTGCGAATAGGAGTGAGCCCGTATTGGAGTTGCGCAATTCGATTGTGCATAATTCTGGAGCGTATGGAGTTTATTCGCAACAGGGTAGTTTAGTGATTGAAAATTCTGAGATAAGCAATTGTGGCGAGTCGTGTATTGCTCAGTTGGGTGGTACTTTGAGGATGGCTCATACTACGGTGGCCAATTATTATCGTTATGCTTCACGCAAGAATGCTTCGGTGCGAGTGTTGAATTATGTGGTGCAAAATGGAGTGCGTTTGACATTTCCTGTGACAAGTGCTGTTATTGAAAATAGTATTATTTTTGGTGGTAACAGAGAGGAGTTGGAGTTAGGTGAGGATACTACTTCGTTGGCTGATTATAATGTGTTGTTGTCGCATACGTTGATTAAGGGAAAGATGGTGGAGAGTGATAGATTTGTGGAATGTCGTTGGGCAAGGTCGCAAAATGAGCTAAATGGTATTGATACTGTGTTTGTGAATACCTCGATTACCGATATTACAGAGACTGGATACTTTAATTTTAGATTGGATTCGCTCTCATGTGCTCGTGATTGTGGGGCTGAGAGTGTCTCAATGCTTTATCCGCTTGACCTTGATGGTAAGGAGCGTAATGTGGATGGTAAGCCTGATTTGGGAGCGTATGAAAGGTGAGATTTTATTATAGAATCTTTTATATTGTTGTGTTTATAAAAAAATACGCATTCTGCAAAGTTGTAAGCAGAATGCGTATTCTTTTATTTAACAAAGTTTATAGTTGTTTTATGTAAGCACGACGGCGTTTGTGTTGTTTTGTTTCGAAGTATGAGAAGTTAGCTTGATTTTTAGAGTTCTCTTCGAGTATGGCTGTTGTTTCGGTGTATTTTATACCATATTTCTGGAAATATGGTATTTGGTCATAGAAGAAGAGAGCATTGACGCCTTTGTTTTGATAGTCGGGGCGTACGGCAATTAGCAAGAGATTGAATGTCTCCATTTTCTTAGCTTTCAATGCCTTGAGTAGTTTAATCCATCCAAATGGGAATAGTTTGCCACGAGTTTCTTGCAAAGCCTCTGATATGTCGGGCATACCTATTCCAACGCCTACGATTTCATTTAACTCGTTGATTGCGATTGTGATGAAATCGAAATTGATTAGAGGGAAATACATCTCTGCATAATACTCTTTTTGGCGTTGTGTGAGAGGTTGGAAGTTATAGAGAGGTTGGTATGCCGCATCGATTACGTCGAAATAACTGAATCCATATTTCTCTTTCAACTCTTTGACACTGCGCACTTTGTCAATGCGTATTTTGTATTTCTCCATTACGATTTTGGCTACACGCTCCATCTTTTCTGGTATTTCATGTGGTGTTGATACCAAAAATTCTATCCAGTCTGCCTCTTTCACTAAACCATATTTGTCGAAATGGTCAACGTAGTATGGGTAGTTGTATAGGCTTATCATAGGAGATCTGTAGTCGTAGCCTTCGAGCAAGAGACCTTGATGGTCAAAGTCGGTGAAACCTACAGGGCCATTCATAGCCGTCATTCCGTTTTTGCGACCCCAATCAGCAACAGTATCGAGCAATGCTTTTGATACTTCGTAGTCATCAATAAAGTCAAACCAGCCAAAACGCACTTTTTTGCAATTCCAATGTTCATTGGCTAGGTCATTGATAATAGCAGAAATACGCCCTACTGTTTTTCCGTCTTTATATGCTAAAAAGTTGACAAATTTGGAGTGGTCGAGTGCTGGATTTTTCTTTGTATTGAATGTGTTAAGTTCGTCGAACTCAAGACATGGGGTATAATATTGGTTGTCTTTGTAAAGCTCGTTAGCAAAGCGAATGAATTGGCGTAGCTCTTTACGAGTTTTTACCTCTTTTATTGTTACCATTGTATTTTTTTGGGTATGGTCAACGATCAACAGTCTTTTTTCAACTTTAGGTTCAATAGAATGTAGCACAAAGCGTTTCTATTGTTGACAGTTGTCGGTTGAGATTTTTGGGTTATTTTTTGAGTTCGGCAATAGTTTGTATCATATCGTCGGCTGAGAATACAGCATTGCCAGCAACGAGACAATCGGCACCAGCTTCGTAGAG
This sequence comes from Paludibacteraceae bacterium, assembly GCA_017550055.1. Lineage (GTDB taxonomy): Bacteria > Bacteroidota > Bacteroidia > Bacteroidales > Paludibacteraceae > Aphodosoma. The sequence continues at coordinate 6,426 of JAFYMM010000002.1, read as the reverse complement.
GGCTGCTGCATTTTTGAGGTTTACGCCACCATCCACTTGGATAAGTGTTTTGCAACCTTTGCGGTCAATCATTGCACGGAGACGGCGTATTTTGTCGTATGTATTTTCGATGAATTTTTGTCCACCGAAGCCTGGGTTCACACTCATGAGTAACACCATTTCTACATCGGCTACGATATCTTCAAGCACTTCGACAGGTGTGTGTGGATTAAGAGTAACACCAGCTTGCATGCCTGCATCGTGAATGCGTTGGATTGTGCGGTGTAGGTGAGTACATGCTTCGTAGTGTACGTTCATCATTATTGCGCCTGTTTCTTTCACTTCGTTGATAAATTTGTCTGGCTCAACAATCATCAAATGCACATCTAAAGGTTTAGTGCATAGTTGTTTTACATATTTCAATACAGGGAAACCGAATGAAATATTAGGCACAAATACACCGTCCATAATATCAATATGCAACCAGTCTGCGTTGCTTTGGTTGATGAGTTCAATGTCGCGTTCGAGATTGCCAAAATTGGCAGATAATAGTGATGGAGAGAGAAGTTTCATATTAGTTAATAGTTAATTAGTGATTAGTGTATAATGTATTGATTTGCAAAGATACAAAAATATATTAATATAGTGATTACATTTTAAGGTAAAAATCGCGTGTAAGGGCTATGTATTCATCTGTATATTGATGTCGTGCAAGTTCTATGGTTAACGAACTTTTTGATACGTTCAGTGATTGAGGTGTTGCAATCTGTGATTTGTTATCTGTAATTTGTAATCTAATGAGTAGTCGTTTAGGGTCGGAGGTTGGAGTAGGGTGTATATGCACTAATTTAGTTAGTGAAAATCCATATTGCGATGCTAATTGAATTAGTTGATTTCCTTCGTTGACGGGTAGTATTACTGATAGTGTTCCTTCGCTGTTGAGTAGGCGAGCAGAGTGTTGTAATAAGTCATTAAATGATAGGGAGTCGGTGTGTCGTGCTTGTGTGCGATTTGCGTCTGGACATTTGAGTGATGCAACGAAATAGGGCGGATTGCACACTATTGCATCATATTTTTCTGAAGGCGAATAATCCTGAAGTGATGTGAAATGTGTAGTAATAAATCGAGCGAATGGACTATTATTGATATTTTCTGTAGCTTGTTCGATTGACGATTGGTCTATATCAATAGCATCTATTTTGAACGTAGAATTATTATTTTCTTTGAGCATTCTTTGTGCTAACATCAAGGCTATTAAGCCTGTGCCTGTGCCAATGTCGAGTAGGCGTTGGGTAGATGATAGTATTGGGGCCCATGCTCCGAGTAGAACACCATCGGTGCCTACCTTCATGGCTGTGCGGTCTTGATGTATGGTGAATTGTTTGAATTGAAACATAACAAATTATTTACGACGTTCGGCAAAGAATGATTGCATAAGTTTGAGAGCTTCATCGGCGAGGATGCCTGAGACGACTTCTGTTTTAGGGTGTAATGCGTTAGGCGAGAAGGTAGAGTAGCCTCGTTTTGGGTCAGTAGCACCATATACAATGCGAGATATTTGGCTCCAACCTAATGCTCCTGCACACATTATGCAAGGTTCGAGTGTTACGTATAGAGTGCAATCTTTTAGATATTTACCTCCCATAATGTTAGCTGCCGCTGTGATGGCTTGCATTTCGGCATGTGCTGTTACGTCGTTGAGTGTTTCAGTAAGATTGTGTGCGCGAGCAATTATACGGTTGTTCCACACAACTACTGCTCCCACAGGTATTTCGCCTTGGGCGTATGCTTCTTGTGCCTCATTCAAGGCTTGGCGCATATATAATTCGTCTGTCATTGTTAGAGTTGTTTTTTGAAACGGTCGAGTTCTCGTGTTGCGCCATAGATGACTATACGGTCGTTGGCAGAGAAGCGATAGTCTGTTTCTTCGTTGGTATTTACTACTTCGTATTCTAATTCACGAGAGCCGAGAAAATTGAATTTAGAGCGACGGCGTTTGACTGCTATGAGTTTCACGTTGAATGTTTCTTCTATATTAGCTTCTGAAAGGCTTTGTCCTTTAAGTATTTCTGGTATTTGGCATTCTACAATTTGGTAGTTGTTGTCAACTATGTACACGCCTTTGATTTTCTCTGCTTCAGAGGAATAAGACCAAATATCTGCTATAGTTTTTTCGGGTTCAATGATTTCGTCAACACCAATTGTTTCTAGTATAGTGCGGTGCATTGGATTGACTGCACGGGCTATAATATGTTTAACGCCAGCCTGTTTGAGCAACGTAACGATTACGATTGATTCGCCTATATGGTTGCCTAGCGACACGACAACCACGTCAGTATCGTCGAGCGGTAGTGCTTTTATTGACACTTGGTCGATAATATTGACGCATATAGTAGTGGTAATTTGCGATTTATATTCTTCCACGATGCGCATATCGGCATCTACGCCACAAACATCGTGTCCCATTGTAGTGAGTCGAGTAGCTAATGCTACACCAAAATTGCCGAGACCAATAATTAAGTAATTCATAGTTATATTAATTCATAATTGTTCAGTTGTAATTGTGAATTGTGCATTAACTTATAGGAATGTGTTCTGTAGGGTATTGATAAAATTGAGAGCCTTTATTTGTTATAAAGCATGAAAGTATAGTGATTGTGCCTAAACGTCCAATAAACATTACGATGAGTACGGTTATTTTGCTTACTACTGATAATGAGGCTGTGATGTTGAGCGATAGACCAACAGTAGAAAACGCAGCAACTACCTCGAAAATAGCATATTGAGTGGGTAGTGTTGGTTCGAAAATAGAGAGTATTACTACACCAAATGCTACTACTATGAGCGATGAAAAGATGATGATGAATGCACGATTGATAGATTGTTTGGCAATAGTGCGTTGGCGTATTTCGATATTGTCACGACCTCGTAATGTGCTGATTACGTTGAGCAATGCTATGGCAAATGTGGTAGTTTTAATACCACCAGCAGTTGACATAGGCGAGCCTCCAATCCACATATAAATAATCATTATTACCAGCGATATGTTGGTCAAAGCTCCCATACTGAACGATGAGAAGCCTGCTGTACGTGGCACTGTGGCTAAGAAAAATGATGTGGAGAGTTTGCCGAAGAAAGTAGTGTCGTCGTGCAAAATATTGTTGTATTCTGTAATGAAAAATAGAATGGTACCACCCACAACAAGTACGATAGTCATTATAACCGCAATTACGGTATTCGATGTCAGCGTGCGGGCTTTGTGGTCGAACATGCGCCTACTACGGCGGAATATAGCATCGTAGAGTTGCAGACAGCGTTGTTTAATCCATTGCCATATATTGAAGAGGATAGGGAATCCGATGCCACCAAAAATAATAAGCCAAGATAGAGAATTTAATAGTAAATAGTTGGTGCGGAAATCGGGGTGGAATAGTCCATTTTCGAGAGTAGAAAAACCAGCGTTGCAGAAGGCTGATATAGAGTGGAATATTGCTACGAATACGCCATATAGACTATAGTCGCCCATTGCTTGGTAGATGAATAGTGCACCTAATAGTTCTACGGATAGGGTGATTAGTATGATATTGCGTAATGTAGTGAATATTTGGGAAATACTATTCTCTGGGTCGATGAGGTCTTTGATGAGCATTTTGTTTTGCGAAGGATGCTTGCCAGCAAACATTAGTCCAAAGAATGAGGTGAAAGTCATTATTCCAATACCACCCAATTGGATGAGAATTAGAATTATAACGTGTCCTGCGGTTGTGAATGTAGATGCTACGTCGATAGTCGTAAGCCCTGTTACGCATACGGCACTTGTTGCGGTGAATAGAGCATCGAAAAAGGTTATGCCATTCACAGTGGCGCGAGGCAGTAGTAGTAGCCCTGTGCCTATTATAATCATAGCCAAGAAACTGCCCACCATAATCCAACTTAGCGATATTTTGCTTGATAGCGAGTGGGTTATTACTGCCGATAGTTTCAGTAGGGCTTCGATTGCTACAATGGCAATCATCAGGTAGTTGTGGCGTAGGATGTTGAATACCGACCAATATTTTTCAAGCCATTCGGTTGGTAGTAGCCATACTATTGATAATGTGATTATTATGCTATAGAGAATTATGAATATAGGAGTGATTTTTTTCTTCTTTCTATATTTTGCATTGGTTGGTTTGATGTGCGATTTGATATATTTTAGGAGATTGAAAGTGTATTCGCAAAAGAAAGAGTAGAAAGAAAATAAAAATAGAGTTAGCGGAATGGCTTGGTCGAAAGCAACAAGAAAGCCGAGAGCATAGATTAGAAAGGCAATGACAACAACCGAAGTTAGAGCATTGATTAGCGAAACCGCATTGAAAACCCACGATATCACAGGCGAGAGCATTAGTTGCAATCGCATTAAGATAGATTTGTATAGACCTATAATTCGTTCTTTCATGGTGATATCTGGTCGAGGTTCGAGGGTTAGATTATTTTGCAAAGATAGGAAATAATTTTAATATTTAGCTGTTTTTGCTGTAATATTTGCAAAATTGTTTTATGCCACATTCGGCGCATTTAGGAGTTCGGGCTGTGCATACGTAGCGACCATGAAGTATGAGCCAATGGTGAGCGCGAGGAACTAATTCTTCGGGTATGTGACGGATGAGTGTTCGTTCGGTTTCGAGAGGAGTTTTGCTATTGTTGGTTAGTCCGATGCGGTTGGCTACACGGAACACGTGGGTATCGACTGCCATAGTGGGCTGACCGAAACAGACGGCAGTGATGACATTGGCAGTTTTGCGACCTACGCCCGGCAGAGTGGTGAGTTCTTCGGTGGTTGAGGGAACTATGCCGTTGAAGTGTTCGACAAGAGCTTGTGCCATGCCTTGTAGGTGACGGGCTTTGGCGTTGGGGTATGATACTGATTTTATATAACTTAATATATCCTCGACCGAAGCCTTAGCCATTGCTTCGGCAGTAGGATAGGCGTCGATGAGTGCAGGTGTAACCATATTTACGCGCTTGTCGGTGCATTGTGCACTGAGAATTACGGCAACGAGTAGCGAAAATTCATCGCGATAGATTAGTTCGGGTTTGTCGTTGGCGTTGATGCTAACGAAGTATTGAAGTACGTTGTTGTATCGTTCTTTTTGAGTCATAATTGTGTGAGTTTTGGGTTGGTTGATACACACTCTCATTGTGTGTCGGTTTTTGACTGTTTTCTTGCTTGAAGGTTGCTTGCACCTTGTTTGAGGGTAGGACCGAGGAATACACAATGAGAGTGTGTATTTGTTGTCAAAATCCCATCGGTTTGTATTGCAAAATTATGAAAAAATATTGATATAGCGGTTGTATATTGAAAAAATAATTTATTTATGTTGAAATGCGAAAAATATACCAACTAAGACCATAGCTTTTAGTATACTTCTTCATAGGATAACCATACCTGCAAGCTAAATGTGGAGTATTTGTTTTTGTGGAAAAGTTGTGTAAATTGAATGTTGATTATTTTATTGAGATATGGAAATAAATTAGTAACTTTGCAAGTTGTAAACAACTTGAGAAAATGTGCTGTACCTCAGCAGAGTTAAATTGAGTTTAACTCTATGTTCGGTTTGCTACATTTTTGTGCATTAATTTAATAAAGTTAATTTCTATATTATGGCAAAGAAAGAGAGTAAAGAAAAGAAGGTAAAGAAACCTAATAAGGTTATGATGTTTTTGCGAGATGAGCGTTTTCATTTTGCATTAGGTGTTGTGTTGTTTTTCAGTTCGTTGTATTTGTCGTTGGCATTGTTGTCGTTTTTCTTCACGGGCGGTGCTGACCAAAATATAGTTTTGGCTGATGGTCTTTCGCGTGATGATATGAAGCGTCAGGTGGTGAATTGGACTGGCGTGAATGGTGCGTTGATGGCTAATTATTTTATAAACGAATGCTTTGGTGTGTCGGTATTTGCGCTTTTGTTGAGTACATTTGCCGTGTCGGTGCGTTTGTTGGGTGTTGAGGTTAAATCGATGTGGAAATGGATTGTATTTCCGTTGCTATTTATTGTGTGGGCACCATTGATGATGGATTTCTTTTTCGGAGGATTGTTGGCTACTACGTTTGTAAATGTAGGAGGGGCATACGGTGCGTATTTGTCTGACTATTTGATTGCTAATGTAGGTTGGCCGGGTACTTTGTTTATTATTTTAGGTTCGTTTATCGTATTTGCTGGTTTTGCATTTTCGGCTACTATTCCTGCAGTTCAGAATTTGTTTATTAGTAAAAAACGATATAATGTTCCAGTGGAAAAGGTAGAGGAGTCGGGCGATGCCCCAGATGAGCAACAAGATGAAGAAACAGATGCTGTTGTTGATATTGATGAGGTGTTAGAAGATATTGAGATTGAACAGGTTGTAGTTGAAGAAGAAGCCGAGGAGGAAGATATTATAGACGATGACACAAGCAAAACAGAAGAGGTG
>JAFYMM010000328.1 GCA_017550055.1 Paludibacteraceae bacterium | reverse complement strand
TACTACTATCAACCGGTTGAAGGCTGTGGTGCCAGAGAAACATCCATCGCCAAAGTATCGCGATTGGCTCAAGAGTCAGCCTTTCTATGAGGAGTATCTCGAGAGATTGGAGGATATGCGCGGAAAGAATAGTAGCATATATCACTATACGTCTGAAGGCTGGGTGGATAGTTGGCATGATGTTGAAAATGTGTTCTATCGCATAGAATTACGTTCGGAAGAGAAAGAGAAGTGGATTGCTATCAGAACAGAGGCTGTGGAGTGGTATAAACAGAATTGTGAAACTAATTAAATTTTTGATACTATGAAAAAGAAAGTTTTAGACCTCGATATAGATATGGAAACTCGCTTTTTGGGCAATGACCTCAATCGACCATATTTCTCGCTCAACATCGGCAATGAATATTATGACTTCAATTCGATTGGAGAGTTGCAAGAGTTCCGCTCGCGCGTGGTGTCGCTCCTCGATGGTGCCATCAAGCTGTATGGCGACGTGATGACGTTGAAGAAATGAATCTCGCTTAACTAATCACTCTTTGGATAAATCGAGCAGAAGAGGCTCGAAGAATAAGGAAGAGGAAAATGATTGGTAAGATGCAGCTGAATAAATTAGCATAAGAGGCTAAATGAACGTAATGTCGCATGGGATAAATATAGGGAAGAGCCTATGAGGAGGTTGCACATGGTTCGTCTACCAACCATGAAGCGGACAACTCGCCAACTCGCCCCATGTACGGTCTGGAATCTGGGAACTCGCTCAGCTGTATGGTTTAGAAACATTCGCACCTCAACCGAATGCCTGGGACTCGCCCAAAGAGTGATTATTGATAATAGATAATGCGCCCATCGTGGCGCATTATTTGTATGTATGGAAAATAAAGTGTGGCAAAATATTGTATATTTTGAAAAAAAGTTGTAACTTTGCCACGCATTAACTAAATTACTAAACTAAAGAAACTACTATGAAAGAGATTATTGCGCAGAACCTTAAAAGATTCAGGGAAGCATCGGGATGTACCCAAGATGTTATTGCGAGTTTGTTAGGTATAGGTCGTTCTGCATATTCTAATTACGAGTTAGGCGAACGAGAAATGCCGTTAAATCATTTGGAAAAAGTTGCTGATTTTTTTGGTTGTGAATTGAGTGCTATGTTTAATGAACAAGCCTCAGAAGAGGATTTGATTATTTGTGCTTTTCGTATTAACGATATTTCACAAGAAGATGCTGAGCAAATAGCTCAATTCAAAGGCTTAGTAAAAAATTATCTTAAAATGCAAAAGTTGTTGAATAAATGAGTGTAAAGAAAATTACTTTGGATGAGGCTGAGAATTTGGCCAAAAAATTGCGTTCTGATTTGGGGTTGAGTTTGGATGGACCTATTCATACGAAAACCATATTGCGCAAGGAGAACATATTGACCGCTTATAGACCTATGTCTATAGATGCTTATGGTCTTTCGTTGAAGTGTGGTGATTATAAATTCATGCTGATTAATTCAAATAATATGCGTGGCAGACAACATTTCACAATTGCCCATGAATTGTATCACCTTTATCTTGAAGATAATCCCAAACCACATTTATGCACTAACGGAAAGTCACCAGAAGAATATAATGCCGATTTATTTGCGAGCGCATTTTTGATGCCAGTAGAGGGAATTTATAAAATAATTCCTACAGAAGAGTTACGAGAAAAACAAATCTCGTTGGCTACTATTATTCGTCTTGAGCAATATTTTTCAGTGTCGCGTTTAGCTCTTTTGGTAAGATTAGATAAATTAAAGTTATTAAAGAAGGGGCAATTTGAAGTATTGAAATCAGTTTCTCCAATGCAATCGGCTAGAGAACATGGATATGATTTATCTTTGTATAAAAAAGGTAACGAAGATATGTTTATTGGCGATTTTGGAACTATTGCACGACGCTTATTTGATGATGAAAAGATTTCGGAGGGTCATTACGTAGAACTATTAAATCAAATAGGTGCCAATGAAGAAGACTAAGATACTGCTGGATGCCGATGTTGTTATCCATTTCTATAAAGGTGGGTTATTGCATAAGTTGCCTGAAATTTTCTCGGAGTATAAACATATAGTTCTTTCTAAAGTACACGAAGAGTTATCTAAAGATTGTAAATCTTATATTGATCGGATGAGTAGTACCTTTAGAAATATTTCTATTGTGGAATTTAATCCTACAGGCGATATGATGAAGGAGTTTGCTATGCTTCTCCGTAGCAGGGGTAAAGGTGAGAGTGCCTGTATGGCATATTGTAAATTCAATCGTGATGTATTAGGAAGTAGTAATTTGAAAGATATTAAAGATTATTGCGCTGAAAATAATATTACTTATCTTACAACGTATGACTTTTTGCATTATGCTATAAAACGAGGGAAATTGAGCATTGATGAAGCTAGAGAGTTTGTAGTTGCTGTGAAATCGAAAGATAGTAAATTGCCTGATATGGATATAGCAGAGTATGTTAGCGAAGCTATAATATAATCCCCCTCCGCACCTCCTTTAGATGGATGTGCGGAGTTTTTTTTGTGTGCCTCGACATTTGGTTGTCGGGGCATTTTTGCGTCAAAATTGCGCTATTTTGCGCAAAATTACTCGATTTTTGCGCCCATCGTCCATCCCGAAGGGCAAAAATTTGGGGGCATTTCTACCCCTTTGACATTTTCCCCCTTAATAACCCCAAAATATTACAATAATTTTGTAACCTTGTAACTAAAAATGATAAAGAGTTAAAAAATAGTAAGTTGTAAGGTTACAAATCGGTTACAACTTGGTTACAACTTTGGTTACAAAATTTCGAAATCGTTGAAAAAATTACGGCTATTTCGCAACCTTACGGAAAGGTTGTAAGATTACCCGAGATTTTCAGATTTTTGCAAAAATGCTTGGTGCAAACATTTGATTTTTATAATTTTGCAGAGAACAATTCTTGTAATAAGCGAGAGTAACGAAGTTTACTTTGGTTGTCGAGCAAAGCAAGAATCTTGAAAAAATGCTAAAATCTAAAATCAATCTTCCTATGTTTCTTGTTATTTATCTCGCTGGAGTGTTTTTTATACTCATGTCCGTTGTTATGACTATCGTCGATTCGCGCGTGTTATATGTGTCTGATGCGCTCCGCTTCCTTGCTCTTGCCCTGGCATCGTGGGCAGGCCTACTGTTCCTCCTCGTCGAAATTATCGCAGACCATGTCGAAGACAAGTGGGGTGACGCCAAAATCTTTGATTTTCGACGCCATCGCAGAAAATAAAACATGTGCAATTGGTTGTACGCCGTCGGCAAACAAAGAGACTCGTTCGGTGTACACATTGCGCATAGTTGTGTCTTTGGATGTGTACAATGTGTTTTCTAACTTGCTGGTAACTTGCTGAGATTGTAAACGAAAAGGTATTCGTATATTGCGACGTGTTTGCAAGTGTGTACAATGTTGAAGATTAGGTATTTAGGTAGAAAACGCAAAATAAGACTGATTAAACATGCTTATTTTTCTATGGATAATTATTATATAATATGACTAAAAAACAGAAAAAGAAACAAAAACAAAGTACCCCTAAAAATCAATTTAAGTTTGATGGATATATCAAGGTAGGGCGTATTAAACAAACAGTAGCCAAAGAGGCTCATATCAAAGCAGCCGATATTATGGTCAATGCTAACCATGTAAAACATATCGCAAAATATCATATTACAGAGTTAAATAGTTTAGCTATCTCCCCATTGGATTATGTCAAAATGGTAGTTGATAATTTCACTCAAATCAGAAGCAATAAAGGTCAATCCTTATTATTGGTAAAATCAAATGAAGATAGGGATTTCGATACAGTTAGTATCGAATTGCTGTACGATAATATTCAAAACTTCTGGGAAGTAAAAACAGCACAACCGCGTCGTGATTTAAGAACAAACGAATTGCTTTGGGAGAAAAAATAAAAAAAGGAGCAAAGATTTAATCTTTACTCCTTATATAGGAAAAACTCTCAGAGCTGGCAACCGCCCGATGCCAGTGTAGGTTTTCAACGCCCCTACATCACTTACAACTAAACAGATGATAATTCGTTGATCTGTCTTCGCAGGCGGGTTATAATGACACTACTACCACCGGATGATAGTATGCTAACTAGTAAGCATAGGACACGCGCCTCAAAAGGCACTCTATTGTTCACTACAACACGTGGATAAGAGCCATTTCTACATGCTAACGTCTACTAATCTCAAGAGATTCATATTAGCTAATAAGTTACCTTTCCCCTTATTATCCTGTACCATTTCTCATCGGTGGAACGGAAAGACCGAAGGAAAGAGTAGATGGACTATAGAAACTTGTAATATTACATGATGCAAAGTTAATGCAAAAAATTGAAATACACAACAATAATCACTAAAAAATTACAATCATGTCAAGAAAAACAGTAACATTCTCGATGTCGGAGGAAACTCACGCCCGTTTGACACAACACTTTCCTAAACTAACAGGCTCCGAAGTCAACATCATCGCAATGCTCGACGCCCTCGAATCAGAGCAGGCCGATAGTGAAGAACTAAAGCAATTGCGCGCCATCAAGTCCGACCACTCACGCCTGGCAGCTGAACACACCGAGCTACAACAAGCAGCACAACTCCAGCACGAACGCACCACAGCATGCATCGCCGAGCTCGAAGAACAATTGTCGGCATACCAAGCGCAGATCCAGGCACTCGAATCGCGTCAACCTGAAGTGCGCGAGGTGGAAGTTGAAGTTGAACGACAACTCCAGGCAGATGAGCACATCTTACGCATCCCAGCGTTAATCTATAACCTAATGCAACTCACCATCACGCGCCTCAACCAAAGATATAACACCAACGACACCATCAGCGACTTGCTCAGCAAAATGTTCTTACGCTACACAGTAGAACGATTTACACAATGGTTCTATCCATGGGTACTCACCGACAGCGATATCGAGCAACAAACAGGCGTGACAGCACGAGATTGGAAACAATTTATAAACGGAGGTAAATAACTATGGCACTAAATATATCAGGCTCGCTCATCAAGAGCTTTATCCCAATGATTAAAGAGAAAACACCACTTCTCGAAGCACAAATCGCAACACAACTGTCGGCCGTTGAGCTTAAAGGCAACGAAGATTATCCAGCTATCGTTATCACTACCTCCGAAGGCAGAGTATTCATTACCATCTGCGCCTTTGACCACGACGACCAACTAATGCGTCAAATCCAAAGTATACCACTTCCTGACTTTATTGAAAAACTATTAAACGACTTTCAACTATGATAGGAGCACCAACACCCACCGCACCAATAAACCCCAACTATCCTACAGGCGATATCACATCGTTTATCGAAGAGTTCAACCAACCAAAGCAAGACATGAACCTCGATATCGCTGAAGGACTCGACTCGCTTGAACCTTTCGACGATGCCCCATCTGGCAAGCTCGACACTACCACCACACGCGCAGCAGCTTCGGCTGGTGGACGCATGATAGCAGCCGTTATCGACACCACATTGCCAATGACCCTCGGCATGATAGCAAAAGAGAGTCCAGAGGAGTTTAAGGCTACTGACTCGCAACGCGAAGAACTCGAAGCCGCCCTCACCGAATATATGGCCCTCCGAGGCGACGACATCCCACCAGGCGTCATGGTAATGATTCTTGTGCTCACCATCTACGGTTCGCAAGTGCCACATGCCCTTGCACTCCGCAAACAAAATCTCCGTCAAGAACAACTCGACCAACGCGAAGAAGAACTCGCACGTCGCGAAAAAGAGTTGAAACAAAAAATCAAAGAACTCAAAAAAGAAGAGGAGGAGGACGAAGCATGAGAACTGCAAAACTGACTATAATACTCGGCACCAACGGCACAGGCAAAACCACTATGCTACGCCATATCCTCGACTCCTCGCCACAACGAGCTCTCGTCGTCACATCGCATGTCGAAGAGTGGACCGATTTGCCCGAAAACAACCTTGCTACACCGCAAGACTTCTTGTTTCACGACCGACAACGCCACATCATCCGTCGCGACTACACCATCGACCGCCTCCATCACTTCAAGCAAGGCATCCTGGTGCTCGACGACTGCAAAACATTTATTGGCGACAAAAACACAGCCCTCGAAGAACTACTAATCGCACGCCGTCAGCTCGAACTCGATATCTTCTATATCGCTCATGGATTCACACGCGTGCCACCCCTCTTCTGGCCCTATTACACCGACCTCATTCTATTCAAAACCAAAGACAATCCATCATCGCGCAAAAACGCCCTCCTCCAATACGACGAAATAATCGCTGCTCAACAACGCATCAACAACCATTCCGACCCACACTACTATGAACGACTCATCGGCCAATAAGCAATCTTACAAAGCAATGTACAAGTGTGAACTTGCACGCTCGGCAGGCGTATCACTCACCACTATGCGCCGCTGGTGTCGCGAAAATCATGCTCAACTTCTCCCATTTGGCTACCATCCATCCGACAAACTCCTCTCTCCAGGTGCAGTACAATACCTGTGTGAGAAGTATATTATCGAAGTAGATACGAAAAAAGAGACCTAATTGGCCTCTTTTTTTTTGTAGTAAGTTATAGAAAACTACATTAAACTACATTAAGTTGTAGAAAACTATAATAAGTGAAACCTGACCTATTGACATGTCGTATCTTTGTACTCGCAATTTTTTTTCATTCATAACAACCCAAAACAAACAAACTATGCAATTTTTATCAAAAACATCTACAGTTGCCATTGTAGCTATCATCACATTGGCACTCGTTGGCTTCGTGGCTTACAAATTGACTAAAGCAGAACCAGCAAAAGTTGAAGCAGCAGAAGAACCAGCTGTATAACAACCAAAAAAGAAAAAAGTATTTTATTAACAAACTAAAATTACAGAAAAATGGCAAATTTCCAACCATCAGAACAAGAACTCGAAAAATCATTCGAACGTAACGCAAACGGCACTGTTTACACTGGTGCAGGCGATCCATCACTTGACTTCGATTCGTCAAGCTCATTTGCAAATGAGTCTGCTTCAAAACGCTCTTTTGCTTTTGAAATTCACAACAAAGGTTCAGAAGATGTAACTGTTGCACTCTGTCCTGCTCACTACAACGATGCGGCACTTCTCAGCGCGGAACAAAACCTTAGTGTTGACTTCATTGCTAAAGATGGTGAACAAACTAACGGTGAGAAAAAAATCTCAATCAAGGGTAACCCAAGCAAGATTTCTCAATTCTTGCAGTACACAAAATATTGTGCGACTCGTATCCACACTATGATTGTGAAAGTTTCGGAAGAGACTATGTTGGATAACCCATTCCAACACCGCTCTGTTACTCCATTTGCAGGTGGCGAGAACTTCCACAGTATCACACCGTCAAACTATGTTGACGAAAACACACAAAACCCAAAAATGGCGACTGTGGACTGCCAATCAGAATCATTCCAATTCTCACCTATGCGTTTGGTGACTTATCGTGTACCAGCTGGCGCAAACGTGAAAATCACTATGCTCATGGGTGCTTCTGAAAACCGTGACCTCGAACTTTCTCGTAAAGCTGCTGAGGGTCGAATCAACGTAGCTTCAAGATTGAACGCCTAAGCGATTTTTCTCATAAGTATTAGATTTAAGGTTTAACTCGAAGGTGTCCTCCTCCCTGCTCAAAGGAGGAGGACATTTTCATTAAAAAAGATTTACAATGAATACATATATTCAAGACGTACAACGTCGTATCGAAGAAAATCCTGAAAAAACACGACTTCTTCTTAAGAAGTATGGTATTGAAACACCAGACCCAACAATTCAAGATGTAGCACAGGCACATGTTGAAAATCCTAAATTTTTGGTAGAGTTTTATAACGCTACAACTACAGAGCAAAACGCTACAGGTTGGACCAATTGGGTTTCGGCAGTAGGTGGAGCTTTGTCGGGATTTGCTACATCATTTAATGGTCAAGCAAATGCAGAACAAGCTGCTGCACTTGAAACAGAGTATTTGAAAACTCAACAAGAGCAAGCCAAAGCAGATGCAAAAAAACAAGCTACAACACTTTGGATCGTTGGTGGAGTTGTTGTATTACTTCTTGTAGTTGGAATGTTTTTTATGTTTGGTAAAAAATAACAAGTATGCAGATTACGATTAAACACGTACCTATATTCCCTGACAATCCTCTAAATCCAGCTAAAAGTAATATTGCAACAGGTGTGATCACAATCAACGACTCTGTATGGAATAACCTTTCTCCTATTGAGCAAGACTATTGGATGGCACATGAGGAGGGGCATATACGGAACGCGTTTGGGTCGGAAGTGGATGCAGATACTTATGCCTTTCAGAAGATTGCAGGTTCGCAGATATATTCGTTGAGAGATATTAGGCGCACACTACGAAAAATCATAGCAATAAACCCTAACGCACCAGAAGCAAAAGCTCGTTTATTGAACAACGCCCAATTATCATTAGAGTTTGCATCGAACAAAGGCTCGGAATCAGCTAAACAATTATTGTCAAAACAACAAACACAGAAAACTATGACTACAGCATTTGTTAATTCAAGTACGTTGACTTTTCCAGCAACGACAACTATTAAATCAACCGCATCAGTGGCAACAACCACAGTAGCAAAGGCCACTACAGCAGTTGCCAACCCAGTAACAGCAACAACAAAGGCCACTACAACAGCTGTTATTAAACCTACAGCAGTTGCATCTGCATCTACACCTAAGACTACTACTAAACCAGTAACGACTAAAACTGAAACCGTAACAGCTGTTGCAACAGCAACAAAGGACACTCTTATTTCTACTGTGCCAGTATTCGATGGAGGAGTAACAATAGCCAAAACCACGCTTGACACAGGCAAGGTAGAGAATAAAACTATATTACCAACAACAGGTAATACAATTTATTCAGGGTCCTCTGCTCCTACACCTGCACCATCAGTAGTTGGTAATGCTCCTATTCCTGAAGCTGTACAAAATGGAACAGCACCAAAAGAAGAGGTTGCCCGAGTTGTAGCACAGCAAACAGAGGTAGAGACTCCAGTACAAGATGTAGTTGTTGAGAAAAAAACAAAACAAAATAGTAAACGCTATATTGTGATAGTAGCAATTGTAGCGGTAGTAATCTATCTATTATACAAGTCTAAAAAATAAACTATCATGAACAAAAATGTAATAATCATCGCAATTTTGGTTGTTGGTGTGTTGGTGTATTTTTTATCGACTAAAAAAGCACAACCTACAGCAGAGGAGCAAGCTGCTGTAAACTTGGCAAACGCTGCAGCCGAAGAGGCACAAGCTGAAGCCGCACTCAAGAACACACAAGCGCGAGCTAAGAATGCCATTCAGGACACTATCCAAAATACTTCTTTGACAAAAGAAGAGAAAGAGGAGCAAATAGCACTCCAACAAAAAGTAGAAAAAGAAGCAAAGCAACAAGAGATTAAATTGAGATACGACAAAGCTCTTGCTGCGTATAATGCACTTTCGATTGGAGAAAAATACAATTTACAGACGGCAGAGATGAAAGATCAAATCTCTAAAATTGCCAATAACTTGTATAAAGACATGAAGGGAGGCAATTATCATGACGCATCTATTTGGAGCGACATAGAGAACAACTTCACAACGCCTGCTAAAAATGGAAATCCTCAAAAGATATTGTTTTTTGTTTATAAATACGACCAAATAGACGGTAACACGCTACTTCCTCGTATGGACAAACAAAAATGGCACTTTATAAAACCTTCGTATTGTAGTAAGACTGGAAAAGTTTACTTGCAAATGAAGAGTAAAATTGACGATTTTCGTGCGTATTATAACGATGCAAAAAACAACTCGAATGCCCTCAATAAAAAACCAGGTGCAGTGATTCCTGGTTATGATGGTGAGATTCCAGAAGTGTATAAATCGTAAAATAGAGTTATTATGACAAAAGCAGAATTTATTGAACAGAAACGCTTAACAGATCCTATGTGGTATGCTCAGCATATTGAGTCTAACGCAAATGGGGAACAGGCTATTGAACAACAAGAAAACAAACCAATAGCAGAGGTTATGAATGCCTATTCAGGTAAAGTAATCGAAGTAGCGGACAGATATTTCAAAGTTGGAGTATTGGGATGTCTTGTTGTAATGACAATAGCTATTGTAATATTCACTATCAAACACAAATAATTATGGCAGAAACAAACACTCTTGGAGGCGTTGATATCAACGTTCAAATACCAGTTCATAGCGCGCTAAATCTCGCACTTGGGCTTTGCATACCAATGGTGGTGTGTGTATTGTTACTAATCTTCTACAACAAAATTAAATAACTATGACACAAAAAGCAAAAATCACATTGATTGTAGGTGCAGGACTCGTAGTAGCAGCACTTCTTGTTTATTTTTTGTTCTTCTTTGGCAAAAATAAAGACAGTAACGAAGTAGAAGGTAGTGCGTCTGGTAAATATACAGACGACAGATTCCCTTTGAAACGTAATTCGGGTGGGGCAAATGTTCGCGCTCTTCAAACATACCTCAATTCATTGTTAGTTATTAACGGTAGCAAAGAGTTGGTTATCGATGGTAAATTTGGAGCAAAAACAGAAGCTGCATGCGAATTGATTTTTGGTGAAAAGATTTGTACCGAAGCTAATTTCAATAACATCAAAGCTCTTGCAGCATCGGCATCAAAATGACAACACTCGAAATCATATTATCTGTGATAACAGTGATTTGCTCAAGTGGCAATATAGCTCAGTTTGTCTCTTTGCGAGCAATTCGCAAAGAGTCAAACGCTAATGCTTCGAAGGCAGCTGCTTCTGCTACAGCCGAAGTAGATAATGTATTATATAAACGCTTGATACATCTTGATGAGCGAATATCGGCATTAGAAAGGCTTGCATGTTATCGTAGCGATTGCGATCGCAGATATAACCTTGTTACAGTTCCATTAAAACATACAATTAAAATAGAAAATGAAAAGCTCTCTTAAAACAACACTTATTATATCAAGCATTGCCGTCGTGATATTTATAACTCTCATTATTACCTTGTATTTCGTAGGAAGGAAACAAGGCAAAAAGTCAGTAACCGATGGCAATAGAGGCAAATTGCCTGAAGAAACAGATTGGGGAAATACTCTCTCTGAAACAGAGAGTGCCGATATTAAACGTATTGCAGAAGCATTACATGCAGATATGAAAGGTATCAGTATGTTCAAGCGTAATGAGGCAATATATTATGAATATTGCAATTGTAGTGATCGTGTTTTTATCGGAGTAGCAAATTATTTTGCTGACCAATATGGTGCATCACTTGCTAAATGGATTGACGATGAATATTTTTCTGCCGTTTCATTCCAACTACAAGGTGTTGCAGACGCAATTTTGATTCGCTTGGCAAAACATGGTATAACTGCTTAAAAAAAAATTATTATGACACCATTTTCATCCGAACTTCTTGCAGCAACAGTGTCGGCAGATCTTACTATTGATTCTGGCGATAAAATATATCTCTGTTATCTTGATCGTAGTGCAACAATAGTTCCTGTTATTCCAGTAGAAGAACAACCAGTGTGGCGCATCATCCTTATCGAAAAGATAACAACCGAGAATGCAACACAATATTCACGCAAATATCCAAATGGTTTACAAGGATTCCTCTTTGCTCCATCTCAGGCATCAACTTACACATATAAATACTAAATCATTATGGCAGTAATATTTGACTCGATACTTGGAAAATTACGTCAAGAAAACGGCAACGCATCCTCAGAAAGTAAGATTATACATGTAATAACCGTTGCTGATGTTCTTCTTCTTGAAGATGATATTGACTACTATAATAGAATGAAAAATCTTGTAGTCGGCGACCTCTTTTTGTGGAACGATCATAATTATACATACTATTATGATAGTACCGCTACGAGATATATTGAACTTGAAAAAGATTGTATTTATCGTATAATCCCATTCGACTCATTCCCTAAAATTGAACGTGTTGATATTGGTTCGTCGTCAGGTGGAAGTTCTGAGGCTATTTCTTTGGAAGAGATAGAAAAACTCGTTGTACTTGATATTGACTAATCTTTAACTATTCTATTTATGATACATGCAAACAAAAACATTCTAATCGCATCTATCTCCGTAGGCATACTTCTCATTGCTATTGTCGTTACATTTCTAATCAAAAAGTTTATGTACAAATCATTTCTAATCAACCCAACAGCGAAAAAATATCGCATTACATCACCTTTCGGACGTCGTACATCGCCAACCACTGGCGCATCGACTAACCACAACGGCATCGATATCGCTACTCCAATGCGTACTCCAATCCTGGCACCAGCCGATGGCACTATTGGATATGTTGTTACCAACGATGCAGGCGGACTACAAGTCGCTATTGACATTAAGGACCACGATCTACGCGTCGGCTTCGCTCACCTCGATGAAGCTACAGTTCGCAATGGTCAATTAGTGCACAAAGGTGATATAATCGCCTATACAGGCAATAGCGGACGCTCTACAGGTCCACACTTACATCTCACAGTCAAAGACTCTTTCGGGATGCAAAACCCAACTAAATACTTTTCATACTAACCCCATAAAACCACCCAAAAACTATGGCAACAAAAACTACTAAAAAAAGCAAAACAGCAAAACAACCTGTATCGCTCACTATTGCAGAAGCAAATCGTTTGCAAAGCAAATTGCGTACGGCTATTCGTTCAACAACTGAATTGACGGAGAAAAAGAACCTCGATCCAGAGGCTATTAAAAAATTGAAACAATTTAGGAAAAAACTACAAGATGCGAACGAATGGTTTGCCTGGAATGTATCTGTTTCCGCTAAAGACAAAAAGTAATTCCTGATTATATCATTTTTATAGAAACAAAATAAACATCTTTATATAACATGAAAAAAATAATTTTATTCTTTACAATCGCAATTCTATTTTCGGCATGCTCAGCGCAGTACCGACTTAATCAACTTTTACGTCGTCACCCTGAATTAAAGACGGCCACCATCTCATACGAAATTCAAGACACTATCCAGTTGCCTCACGTTCGTGTTGAGCAACCTATTGCCCTTGCTGACTTGCAACATCTTGCCCTTGCAACGCCCCTGCCTCTTACCGAGGAGATAGCCACCACCCACAATCCGAGCATCCCTATCGAGGCAGGCTGCGCTGCTTTATCTATAACCCCACATCCTACCAGTCGTGACTCATTATTATTTATACTTCAACAATTACCAGAAGTCATTGTACTGTGCGATACTATTCAGGTTCCAGAAGTAATATATACTGAAGTTGATGCACCACTTACTGTCTGGCAACAGTTTTTTTACTACTCAGGTATCATCACCTGGCTTATCATATTCTTTGTTGGCATATTCAAAGCGGCCAACTATTATTACAATCATCGTTAATATTTATAATAATAAAACAGCTATGAGACTACTACAACCTAAAGCTGCCCTTCGTCCTAATGAGGAACGATTGCGCCACCCACAAAAGAGAACAGCAAAACGCAAAACAACTAAACGTACAACTAAAACTCGTAAATCATGCAAAAAGTAAGAAAAAAAATAGTTGACACATCAACTACAATTGCAAAAGGTGGACGTGCAGATTTATATGCACAAAGTCATATAGTAAAAAAAAGCAAAAACACCATTTTATCTCATAGTGAAACATCGCCAAATGACATCAATCCTTATGAAATAGTCAGCAAGTATAATCTCAAAGGTTTTGAATTTGGCAATTGGCTCTCAAATGACGAACGCTACGATAATCTTATTGCTGCGAATGATTCATTGGTTTTTCTTGCATGGTTATTCAAGAGTCAAAATATTGGTTTCAATCGCATGATAGGCATTGCTTTTGGTGCAAGAGGATATGGTCGAGCGTTGGCGCATTACGAACCAGGCATGAATATGATTAACCTAACCAAAACAAAAGGAGCAGGTTCATTTGCTCATGAGTATGGTCATGCTCTCGATTATAACTTTGGGCGTTACATTGACCAACACAAAACATATTCAGCTCTTTCAGGAGGGTCAATGTCTGGCAGTAAACCACTGTTGGATAATGTAGGTTCTTCGCTTCGTGCATTAGTTAACGAAATAGTCGATTATCCTTTCACTCTTGAACGTGTAGATTGGGATGGATATTGGGCGCAGCGTAATGAAATTTTTGCTCGATTATTTGAAGAATATATCGCATATCAACTCAACAAAATCCATCAAAAGAATCTTTATCTGGCTAAATCTTTGGATAATAAATACTATAGGGGAGGTAAGTATCTCACCGAAGCTGAGTTCAAACCTCTAATTCCAAAATTCAATGCACTCATTAAGCTCATGGGAACAATCCTCAATTCAAAGAACGCTACGCCAATGCCACTTGTACCATATCCGCTTCCCAAAGCAGCTGCTAAGAGTAAGCATCCGGTACAAACAGCCAATGCGACCGCAGTACAAGGTAAACTCTTTGCTCGTAGTAAAAAAGTAACTAAGAAACGCAAATAACAAAAATTATGGCATCATTTTTAGATTATTCAGGGTTACAATTGTTTTGGAACAAACTGAAAGAAATATTTATCGCTCTTCACGCTAAAATTGCCAGCCTTGAAGAGACAATAAAAGACTACTCAAACGGAGTTATTCGTGTTACTTATTCAGAATTAAAACAACTCCGAGATAATAGTGCGTTGTCGCCTGGCACATGGTATCGTATCACTGACTATGATACCACTGTTTACAACAACGCTAATGCACGCGTTGCAGGACATCCATTTGATATTCTCGTTATGGCTACCGATGTCAATCAGTTGTCAGAAGATGCCAAAGCAGTGCACTCTGCACGTGACACAGAGGGCTATTTTGCGAATTCTAATTTAGCATCTTGGAAACTGAAATATTCATTAGACAACGACTCCGCTAAATTTGCATGGGCGAGTGATGGTGGCGAGAAGTGGACTGTTACATTGCCCGAATTGGGAGCAATGGATTTGACTCCAGTATCAACAGATGATAGTACATACGAAGGTTTCCCATACAAATTTACAAGTAATGTGCAAGGTATGGCTGTAGAGGTTTATTTTGCGCATTTGGAATTACAAGAAGGTGAAGAGTTTATTCCTAATATAATATATATTGCTGCAATGGGGCAAGTAATGACTAATCAATTCCCTGTAATGGAGATTGTACATGAGGAACAAACACCTGGCAAAGGTGTTATTTGGGAAATGGAAGATGAGTATAATAACCTATGTTGTTATGATTTCAAGAATGTGCAATTCAAACGTTCTTTGATTATTGCCACTAAAGAAGATCCAAGTGAAGATGAATGTGCTTTTTATGGCAAATATGTAGGTCAAGCGATGGAGGAACTACCAGCACTTCCAGAGGGATATGCTATTGATCCGAACGATAGTAAATACCTCTATACATTCTCAGTTATTGGTGCTGATGGTAATGTTGAAGATAATTCATTGGGCGTTGATTTGACTTCTGCTGGCATGGGTATTATTCACTTGTGCGGTCTTAATCAAATTAAAGCAAATGTAAATCAATCTTCTTTTGCTGTTGATCTAAACAATATTGTTTTTGTCTCAACATGCAATAGTATTGAAGATATAATGAATCTTATACAAATAGGTAATACTTTCGGAACTCTTTGTATGGGTAACACCTTTGTCAATGGGGCAATGGAAAATATATTTGGTAACTATTGTTCTTATAATACATTCGGGAACGGTTGTAGCGGCAATTCATTCGGGAACGGTTGTGATAGTAACTCGTTCGGGAACTACTTCCAAAATAATTCATTCGGGAACTACTGCTACAGGAACTCATTCGGGAACGATTGTAATTATAACTCATTCGGGAACAGTTGTGACAGTAACTCGTTCGGGAACAGTTGTAACTATAACTCATTCGGGAACAGTTGCTGGAATAATTCATTCGGGAACGATTGTGATTATAACTCGTTCGGGAACGATTGTAGCGGCAACTCATTCGGGAACTACTGCTACGAGAACTCATTCGGGAACTACTTCCAAAATAATTCATTCGGGAACGATTGTAATTATAACTCGTTCGGGAACAGTTGTGATAACAATTCATTCGGGAACGGTTGTGATAGTAACTCGTTCGGGAACGATTGTTATCGTAATTCATTCGGGAACTACTGCATCTATAACTCGTTCGG
>JAFYMM010000327.1 GCA_017550055.1 Paludibacteraceae bacterium | reverse complement strand
CTTTGCAACCCTCTATTTCCTGCTATTTTTAATAAATCAAAAAGCATTAACCCTTATAAATCAACTTATTAACCTAAAAACAAACCCATCTCTAATTTGACTAATTAGCCCAATTTGACTAAAAAAACAGACTTTCGAAGTTCGAAAATCTGCTATTTTTTGTAAAAATCAGGCTACAAATAGCTAAGGAGCAGGTACGGTTCACTATCTTGGAAGGTATTTGCTGGTGTGTATGCACAAAAAAAAGAGACCAGCCACCCAGGCTAGTCTCTTTTGTACTGTTTTAATTCGAAACGATTAAGCGTTTTTTTCGATTGCTAATTTACCACGATAGTAACCGCATTCAGGGCATACTGTGTGGTAGATGTGCATTGCACCACAGTTTGAGCAAACGGCAAGTGTAGGAGCTACAGCTTTGTCGTGTGTACGACGTTTTGCTGTACGTTGTTTCGAATGTTTACGTTTTGGATGTGCCATTTCGTTTTAACTTAAAAATGTTTAGTTATTAAAAATATCTTTCAAGGCAGCCCATCGTGGGTCAACCTCGTGATTCTCTGTTGTTTTTATATCATCATCGCTACCATCTTCGTCGTCGATTTCACGCACGCTGTGTTGGTTGAGAATATTCATCATTTCGGCATTGCATTCGCCATCGGGGTGCGAGTGGCAAATCGGAATTGCAAGTGCGCAAAATTCGTAAAGTGTCCAAGCTATGTTGAAAACGCCCTCGTCTTCGGGAATGATGATTAGGTCGTCGCTCTCTTCGCTATAGGATTTTCCGAATTTGATATATAATGATTCTTCTACGTCGATATCCACCCAAAGAGCATCGAGGCATCGGTCGCAAGTGGTTTCTACTCTGCCTTTTAGCGTGATATTGAGTTCGATATTGAGCGATGTTTTGTTGACTTCTATTTCGGCTTTAACCTCTCCTGCATTGATTTCGGGACCATCAACATCAATGAAGAATTGATTGTCTAAATCAAATTCATAATGATGATTGCCGACCGAAAGAGTCTTGAGTTGGAGTTGATATTGCGATAGTTTGTCCATGTTATAAAAAGCGGTGCAAAGTTACAAAAAAAAGTTGATATACGAAAGTTTTCTGTATACTTTTTTAGTGTGGTGAGTATTTTGTTGATATTCAATAGTCAACGGTCAATAGATTGCAGATATAATTTAAGACAGAATGACATAAGGACATATTTTAATTTTTTTCAATATATGTCTCGTTGAAACTAAAGTTTCATTTTGGCAATGAATGACAGGTTTTTAAGTTACATTTATTTGATATGTCATTTGAGTCGAGATTTTTACGCAGTAAAAAACAAGACCATTGTGTGAAAGAAAAAATTTGTCTTTATGTCATTATGTCAAAAAAATACGTTACAGATTTTCAACCTGTCGGTTGATAGGACACAGCACGCTGTGTCCCTACTATTTTGTGGTTGGCAGTTCGATTCGGAAGGTGGTGCCGAGTCCGAGTTCGGAGCTTTTAACGAAGATTTTGCCGTGATGGTATTCTTCGATAATGCGTTTGGCGAGAGAGAGTCCGAGTCCCCAGCCTCGTTGTTTAGTGGTGTAGCCGGGCTCGAAGATAGATTTGAATTTGTTGCGCTCGATGCCACGACCTGAGTCGGTGATTTCGATTATGAGGGAGTCCTCGAGATTGAAGAGTTCGAAATCGATTGTGCCTTCTTTGCCCTCCATGGCGTCGATGGCGTTTTTGCAGAGATTCTCGATAACCCATTCGAAGAGAGGAGTGGAGATGAGGCAAGTATGTTCGGTGGACGAGTCGTCGATGGAGTATGTGATTTTTTTTGATGTGCGATTGAGCATATATTCGACCGATTGGGCAGTGATTTGGCTTATGTCTTGTTCCGATAGTTCGGGGATAGAGCCAATTTTCGAGAATCGTTCGGTGATGGTTTTTAGGCGTTCTACGTCTTTATCTATCTCAGCGACAATCATATCGTTGTTGCCGAGTTTAGTTTTTAGGATTTCGTTCCACGCCATGAGCGACGAGATAGGAGTGCCAAGTTGGTGGGCTGTTTCTTTCGACAGACCAGCCCATAGTTTGTCTTGTTCGGCACGTTTGTCGGTCGATAATGCCCAAATGACGAGCGTGAGG
>JAFYMM010000326.1 GCA_017550055.1 Paludibacteraceae bacterium | reverse complement strand
TCATACATGAGGTGATTTACAAATTTAGTCACCTTAACTTCGTTAAAAACTGGGTCTGGAAGAACCACACGTTTTTTAGGAGTTGCTTTTCTCATTGTTAGTTAAAAACTTTTTGTTTTTGTCTTTGGTTGTTTTTAATTTGTCTTCAAACCCGCCGCTGCGAGTTTTACTCAACCTTCATCTATACCAAATATCAAAAACCTTGTTAATTAAATCGTTTAGTTAAAAGACTTACGCGAGTCTTTACAGAAAAAGAAAGTTTAAAAAAGAGGGTGTGTCAATTATTTTTTCTTAGCTGGAGCTGCTTGACCTGGTTTAGGACGTTTAGCACCATATTTAGAACGACGTTGTGTACGACCTGCTACACCTGCAGTATCCAATGTACCGCGAACGATGTGATAACGTACACCTGGGAGGTCTTTCACACGACCACCGCGAACGAGCACGATAGAGTGTTCTTGCAAGTTGTGGCCTTCACCTGGGATGTAGGCATTCACCTCTTTTGTGTTAGTTAAACGAACACGTGCAACTTTACGCATAGCCGAGTTAGGCTTTTTAGGCGTAGTAGTATAAACACGAACGCAAACACCACGGCGTTGTGGACATGAATCCAACGCTGGTGATTTACTTTTGTCTTCGAGACTTACCCTTCCTTTTCTAACTAATTGTTGAATTGTAGGCATTTCTTTTTGATTTTTAATATTTAAACTTTTATCTTCTTTCCCACTTTTGGGCATGCAAAGTTACGACTTTTTTTTGGAACAGCAATGATTTACAGCACTTTTTTTCAAAAAAAATTACACACCCCCTATTTTATTGGCTTTTCAACAACATGTTGTACAACATATTTTCAATAAAAAGCCCCGTTTTTGCCTCTAAATAGGCTTTTTACTACCCAATTTCACTTCTCTATCGGAATGTTTTGGCGCAAATTCCACCAAATTCTATGTTTTTTTGCCGATACCGGCAAATTTTTCAGCCATTATACTTCTTAAAATTCTCCGCTTGCTCAAATATCTCCTTAAACACTTCATCATTCGTCACTGGCGGATAACCATGTTCTGCCAACACAAGAATCAAATCCATTTTCAACTCTGCTTTTATATCATCACGATTTGCCCAGTCTGTATATCGCGATTTATCATCTACTATCTTTTTAATCTCTGATGCCAACGCCAACAATTTTTCTTCTGGATATTCAAAATTAAATTGCTTTGCTATCGATTTCAAAATATCATAAAAAGCCTTTTCCTCATACGTAATCCCCAACTCCTTAAACGAATTCTTCTCTCTATTTATCTCTTTCAACAATTCTGCCATTTGATTAGCCACCTCTGTCAACACTTCATCCGCAAACACTGCACTATCACTTCTATCATTATATTTCACAACCAAATCGCTCAATCGCTTCGAAAAATCCACACCTTGCATCTTATTCACTTTCTGAAAATCCGAAATCACCATTTTCAATAATCTCTCCATCAATTTCACTTTCATATTTGGCAATTTCAATTTTTCAAGACGCTCCATATACTCCTCACTGAGCAAGTCCAAATTATCCGTCTCATTCCCTATTTGCACTATCTCCTCTACTCCTTCCGACTGTATTGCTTCTTCTATCATCTTGCTCACTCGCGCATTCAT
>JAFYMM010000325.1 GCA_017550055.1 Paludibacteraceae bacterium | reverse complement strand
TAATTTTTTCGCCTAAAAAATTTTTCTCAAAAAACGTACGAATTATATATGCGAAATTTGGAGGCTCAAAAATAAAGCCGTAACTTTGCCATCGGAAAGTCAAAAAGGCGCCAAGACTGAACCAAAACAAACAAAATTACTAATCTAAAAAAATCAAAAACATGAAAAATTTTTTTTATTGTATTATTACACTTTTAGCTATCGCATTTACAATGTCGTCTTGTCAAGATTCATTTGGTACTCAAAATTTTGTATTTGTTGTTGAAACTGAAACTGAAAATGACACTTACAAAATAGAATACGTAAAACGATATGTAAATGGTAAAGAAAGAGAAAAAGTACAAATTGACACTGTTGGCAAGATATTTTATACTCATGTTGAAATTCAACATTCAACAACAGGACAAAACATAGAATATCTTCCTATTACCATTAGGAGAGAAAATGGAAAAGGAACGATAAAATTTTCAGTTGTAGAATTTAATGGTTTAGAATCACTATCGTTTGAGGAATTGCCTGAATCTCTTAAAAAATTAAACAATACACTATCGGAAGAAGATTTGGATTGGGTGCATAAAAATGCAACATATAGCGAAACACTTCAACCGACAGAAACAGAGAAAGAGATTTTAATAAATTCTATTCTGTAATAATAAACAAAAAGCAGTACGGGCAACTTGTCCGTACCGCTTTTCAAACAAATCTATCTCACTAACAAGAGCCTCTCTTCCAATAAAAAATAATCAAAATCTATAAATATGAAAACCATACTAAAAATACTCGCTTTTTCTTTCATCGTGATATCTATGACATCATGTGAATCATCAATCACACATACAGACGAACATCTTTTTCCATACGATCCCGAAACCCTACAAAAACTACATCAAAACATTCGCCCTTCTAAACCACTCAAAATCCCTGATACCTTGAGAATTCTCACTGCCGATCCAAGCCTATACATCATACAGCAAGACACCGTACCACAAGACTCTATCCCCCAAGATTCAATAAATTAATGTCAGTTTGATATAAAAATTCCGTGCATTCCGTGAGAGAAAATAATTTCCGTGAGAAAGATTATGTTCTCTTATTTTCATGTCTAAAAAAAACAAATGCCGTGAGGCAAAAATCTGTGCAAATCCGTAGAGCGCATTTGACGCAGTCAAAGAGCGAATCGAAAAAAAAGAAAAAAGAATCCGTGTTATCTGTGCAATCTGTGGGAGAAAAAGACGTTTGAGGGAGAATAAAGGAGTGAAATTTGTGTAATTTGTGGGAGAAAAATTATATCGAACTCTTGTTATTTAGATAAAATTTATTCAATAATCAAAAACGCTAAAATAAAACACCCAAAACATTTGGTAGTCTCAATAAAAAATCGTAACTTTGTGAAAGTTTTGGTTATACTATGAGTAAGAAAGATTCTGTTGATGTTAATACTGTTGAATCTCAGGTTGTTGAGCTTCTTGAGCGTTATCGAAATCTTAAAGGTGAAAACGCAACGCTAAAGCAGGAATTAAAAAAAACAACAGATGATTTAGATGCCGCAAAGCTCGAAATAGCCGAACTAAAAGCCAATTACGAACGATTAAAGATGGCTAAAGCGTATGGTTGGAGCGAGAAAAGCAAGCGCGAAGCCTATAATCGAATAACAAAATTGGTGCGTGATATAGATAAATGTCTAGGTTTTCTAAAAGAGATAGATTAAAACGATGGCAGAAATGCGAGTTATAACTATACGTATCAACGGATTCACAACTAAGTTGTCTATCCCTGCCGAACGTGAAGAAATATACCGCAAAGCCGCAAAAGTGTTGAACGAGCGTATTGCTGTTTATAATCAAGAATTTAGTTTGCCTTATCAAGATATTCTGTCAATGGTGGCTTACGAAATGGCTGTCGAAGCCATGAGCCTCGAAAATCAATACCATTCAACTCCTCTTTCAGAAATGTCAAAACTTTCAGAGATGTTGGGTCAAGAGCTTGGTGTTGAGTAATATGTGAGACGTATTTTTGTTCAATCTATTGATATATCACGTGCTTTTTACATTACTTATTCTATGTAAATAGTGCGTTTTTTTTATTTATAAACTAATTAACAATAAATAATCTAAATAACTAATAACTATGGCAATATCAATTATTATTCTTGCAGTTGCTGGCCTAATCATAGGTGGAGTAGTTGGCTATTTTGGCGCAAATGCTTCTATGAAAGCCAAAGTAACTCGCAAACTCAAAGAAGCTGAAGATCAAGGAGAAGCAGTAAAACGAAATAAACTCCTTGAGGCAAAAGAAAAATTCCTTAACATGAAGGCTGAGTTCGAAAAAGAAGTAGCTGAACGCAACTCTAAAATACAACAATCAGAGAATCGTGCTCAACAAATCGAAAATCGCGCTCAACAAAAGGAACAACAAGTAAATCAAAAACAAAAAGAGTTGGACCGTAAAAACAACGAAGTTGAAGTTATTCGCGAAAATCTCGAAAAACAACTCACTCTCGTTGATGCAAAACAAAATGAGTTAGACAAACTCAATGCCGAAGCCACCGAAAAACTTTCTGCTATAGCAGGTTTGTCTGTCGAAGAGGCTAAAAATCAACTCGTCGAATCTATCAAAGACGAGGCTAAAACAGAAGCTATGGCTTATGTCAACGAAATGATGGAAGATGCCAAACTTACTGCAAACAAAGAGGCAAAACGCATCATTGTTCAAACAATCCAACGCGTAGCTACTGAAACTGCTATCGAAAACTCTGTTACCGTATTTAATATAGAGAGCGACGAAGTCAAAGGTCGTATCATTGGTCGCGAAGGTCGCAATATCCGTGCTCTCGAAGCAGCAACGGGTGTCGAAATCATTGTTGACGACACTCCAGAGGCTATCGTACTTTCAGGTTTCGACCCAGTGCGTCGCGAAATCGCACGTCTTGCTCTTCACCAACTCGTTGTTGATGGTCGTATCCACCCAGCTCGTATCGAAGAGGTTGTGGCTAAAACTCGCAAACAAGTAGAAGAGGAGATTGTCGAAATCGGTAAACGCACAACTATCGACCTCGGTATTCATGGTCTTCACCCAGAGCTCATTCGCCTCGTAGGTAAAATGAAATATCGTTCGTCTTACGGACAAAATCTTCTCCAACACGCTCGCGAAACTGCCAATCTTTGTGCCATCATGGCTGCCGAACTTGGCTTGAACCCACAAAAAGCTAAACGTGCTGGTCTCCTTCACGACATCGGTAAAGTGCCTGACGATCAACCAGAACTTCCACACGCAATTCTCGGTATGAATCTTGCTGAGAAATATAAAGAAAAAGCAGATGTTTGCAACGCTATCGGTGCTCACCACGATGAGGTAGAGATGACATCGCTCCTTGCTCCAATCGTACAGGTTTGCGACGCTATCTCAGGTGCTCGTCCAGGTGCTCGTCGCGAAATCGTAGAGGCATATATCAAACGTCTCAATGACCTCGAAAATCTCGCACTCTCATATCCAGGTGTTGTCAAAACTTATGCAATTCAAGCAGGTCGCGAACTTCGCGTAATCGTAGGTGCTGACAAAGTCGACGACAAAACAGTCGAAACTCTATCTTACGACATCGCTAAGAAAATCCAAGACGAAATGACTTACCCAGGACAAGTAAAAATCACCGTAATCCGTGAAACTCGTTCCGTAAGCTACGCTAAATAATAATTCATGATTCACAATTCATAATTAAAAGTCGAATACTGGTGAACCGAAGGTTATGGGCTGTAGGCGAATAATTATGCATTGTGAATTATGCATTGTGCATTAAAAAAGGGGCTGTTTGGTTTTGACGGCGGGTAGAAGAGGTATGTAAGCATGCAGTGCATTGTCTGTTAAGCACTTTAATCATAGCAGGTAAACTATAATTGGCGAAACTTCTTACGCTCTTGCTGCTTAATCGAAGTATAGTAGATTAGCTTAATTTCGGCACAAGGTGCTGAAACAAGACATCTCTCAGATGCCATCGCGCCGAGGCGGTCTGGTTCAGAGGTGCTATTAATTCGGGGCTGGTCAGTAGTGGCTGTGCATTGCTGATAAGATTTTAGCAGATAAGGCGACAGTTGGTGGCTTCGGTCTTGCTGTCGCACGAAAATCAAGGCGAAGATAAGCATGTAGAAAGCATATTGCTTCCTCGTTCGGACACGGGTTCGACTCCCGTCAGCTCCACTAATTAGAAATGGACGACTAAAAAATAGTCGTCCATTTTTTTTGTTGTTATCCTCTAAAAAAAAGAGACATCGAAATCTATTCGATGTCTCTTTCGAGTTTTATGTAATTCTTAACAGAGATTATTCTGCCATCAAGATTTCCATGATTGTTTTAGCTGATTTAGCAACTGGAGAACCAGGACCGAAGATAGCAGCTACACCTGCTTTGTACAAGAAGTCATAGTCTTGTGCAGGGATAACACCACCAGCGATAACGATGATATCTTCACGGCCAAGTTTTTTGAGTTCTTCGATTACTTGTGGTACAAGAGTTTTGTGACCAGCAGC
>JAFYMM010000324.1 GCA_017550055.1 Paludibacteraceae bacterium | reverse complement strand
TTAATGTAACCTCTTTATTTGGACGATAATTAAATCCTACTGCACCAAAATATGTACGGAATATATCTCGCTCTTTACCATCGAAATAAACTGTAAAATTATTGGCGTTCGATATTGTTCCAAACGACGTACTACGCGTTTTTGGTGTGAAATTATAATAGTTTTGCGATATATTTCCCAAGAACGTAAATTCCCATTTTTTCGACATTTGCCATGTCATATAAGTCTGATAATCCACAAAATAAGGGCTATACTCGCCTTTTGTTTCAAGTGTTCCGAGCAACACCTGCATGGTCTTGAATCTCACTCCATGCATCTGTGTGAAGTTCTTACCGCTTGCCCCTACGTATGCCGACACGCCTTGCAACGATGCCGCCAAGTTTGCCTCAAATACCGTTGGTTTCTTATATTGCACATCAAGCACCGAAGCCATCTTATCTCCATATTTCGCATCAAATCCACCTGCCGAAAAATTCACCTCTCCCACCATATCTGGATTGATAAAACTCAACCCCTCTTGTTGCCCTGCTCTCACAAGCAATGGCCTATACACCTCTATTCCATTCACATACACGCTATTTTCGTCATAATTACCACCACGAACAGAGTACTGCGAACTCATCTCGTTGTTCGAACTAACACCGGCAAATGTTGTCAACAAACTCTCTATATTTCCCCCCGACGCATCTGGCATCAATCGCAAACTCTCGCTGTCCAAGGTCATCATCGTTGAGGTCTGACGCTGAAAGCCTTTCACCTCCACCTCGTCAAGCAACTCTGTGTCTGTCTGCAAATTAACTACTACCGTATATGCCAATTCTCCACCAATAGCCACCCTTCGCTCTGCCGCCACATAGCCTACACACGAAAATTGCAATGTGATAGAATCTTGCCTTGGAAACGACACCTCAAAATATCCTTTTTCATTAGTGATTGTTCCCGTCGCTGTCTCTTTTATCTGCACAGTCGCAAACTCCACCGCACGCTTCTCCTCGTTAAGAACATAGCCCCTAACATACACCTTCTGCGCCGACACCGCTGCCGACAACAACATCATCAATAATATCAAAAATCTATATTTCATTATCTATTTTCAAAAAAGACTAAATAACTTTATTTTTGTCCTTATGTTATTCTGTCTTTTATATATCATCACGCTTTTATCAATCGTGCATATTTCAACAACAACTGTTTCTCGCCAAAGTCATCAAAATCAATCTTCGCTTTTCTATTATCTCCATCGCCTGTGATTTCCAATATCTCCCCTTGCCCAAACGTACTATGCTCAACTCGCTCTCCCACATAAAATCCCATCACATCTTGCGGATTAGCCGACCCTTTCGAAGCCGAACTAACAGGCTTAAACGAACCCTTATGAGTCTGTTTTGGCACAGGTGTCTTAATTATCTCCTTCTTCTTAAACAATCCCGAACTTCTATCAAATGAACTATACGAAGAAGATTGTGAATTGTGAATTGTGCATTGTGCATTATCAAACATCGAATATGGGTCAACAATTCCCCCTCCTCCAAACGAAGCATCATTTGGCAATCGCAAATAGCGTCTATCTATATCATGCAAAAATCGACTCGGATTCGAGAATTGTGTCTGCCCATTGCGGAAACGACTCTTTGCGTATGTAATCATACAACGCTCTTTTGCCCTAGTTATTGCCACATAAAACAATCTTCTCTCTTCTTCCAACTCTCGCTCACTCTCCACCATCATGCTTGGGAACAAATTCTCCTCCATGCCAACAATGTATATATACGTAAATTCCAACCCCTTCGCTGCATGCACCGTCATCAACGTAACACTATTCCTATCTTCCTCTTTCTCTGTATCTTGGTCTGTTATGAGCGACACTTCGTTCAAGAAATTCACCAATCGAATATCATTATCGCCATTATTCACCTTTTGGTCGCAAAATTCATGCACTGCATTCAAAAATTCTTGTATATTCTCTTTGCGTGCAAGATTTTCAACCGACGTATCTACCGACACATCTGCCATAATTCCCGATGCAAACACCACTCGCTCTGCCACATGATATGCATCTTGTTGTTCATTTTCATCAAGAAACGAGCGTATCAACTCCGCAAATTTCTGCAATTTACCCACTGCCGCTCCTTTCACATCAACTCCATACTTCAACGGGTCGGCAATAATATCCATCGCTGGCACTCGTGGATTCTCATGCACTACCTTCAACAATTTCTGTTGTGTCGTATCGCCAATTCCTCGCGTTGGATAATTTATCACTCTCTTCAATGCCTCCTCGTCCGATGGGTTTACTATCAATCGCAAATAGGCTATAACATCCTTTATCTCTTTGCGTTGATAAAACGACAACCCTCCATATATTTTATACGGAATACCGCTCTTTCTCAATGCCTCCTCCAACACTCGGCTCTGTGCATTTGTTCTATACAGCACAGCAATATCCTCATAACCAGCATATTTACTTTTTGCTACGTACTGTATATCTTTCGCCACTGCATACCCCTCCTCAAAGTCGCTATACGTACACACAACCTCAATCGGCTCGCCTACCGACAGTTTGCTATACACCGACTTCGGTATCTGATTCCTATTCTTAGCAATCAACGAGTTAGCCGCATTCACAATCGTCTGCGTCGAACGATAGTTCTGCTCCAACTTAAACAATCTGCAGTTCTCAAACGACCTCTGAAAACCCAATATATTATCAATCTCAGCCCCACGAAACGAATAAATACTCTGTGCATCATCTCCCACCACACACACTCTGCCATACTTCGCCGCCAACTGCATTACTATCGCGTGTTGCACAGTGTTAGTATCCTGATACTCATCCACTAATATATACTGAAATCTATCTTGATACCTCGCCAACACATCTGGTCTCTGCTTGAACAAAAAAGCCGTATAAACCAACAAATCATCAAAGTCCATAGCATTCGCCTCTCTACATCTACGGCAATAAGTCTCATAAATCTTCCCAAAATCTGGCGTATTATGACGCTTATCATCAGCATAATTAGCCGCATTAGCATTATACGCCGCAGGCAACACCAAATGATTCTTCGCATTCGAAATCCTCGACTGCACTGCCCCCGACTTATACACCTTATCATCCAAACCCATCTCCTTAATAATACTCTTCACCAACGCCTTCGAATCTGCCGTATCATAAATCGTAAACTGTGGAGTAAACCCAATCACCTCTGCCTCAGCTCTCAATATTCTCGAAAATATCGAGTGAAACGTACCCATCCACAACCCACGCGATGCCGACGGACCAACCACCTTCATAAT
>JAFYMM010000323.1 GCA_017550055.1 Paludibacteraceae bacterium | reverse complement strand
GAGTGTGCCGATGAGCATAATAAACTTGCATAGCGAAGCGGCATTGGCGTAAGCTGTGCATGATTTCGACCACAAAAGTCCAATCAAGCAGAGGCTTGGCACAGCGATGCCGAACAAGAAATAGCGCGATGTGAGTGTACCCTCGAATGGCACGAGTGCATATACAAAGTAGCCTAACATAATGTTAGTCAATACGATTAATGCAGTTATCACCATGCGAGTAATATTTTCGCCCCATACCACAGCCATCGTATGACACTCATATTCTCTGTCGCCAGGCTCATCTTGTAGGTCTTTGATTGCCTCACGAATGAATGTAAACAAGAACGAGAACAACGCAAACGCACACACCCAGCCATATATCGTTTTCAATATAGGAGTTTGGTGGAGTAGTGCGCCATATTTGGCATTCAATGCCGCTGTTTCTATAAACATTGGTACCATTGGCACTAACCCTGCCGACAATGCTACGATGAGGTTGCCTACAATCAATTGGCGTTTGTAGGTCGATGAGTAGAACCACAACATGCCAGGCACGATTACGTATATCATGCCGAGTGTTACACTACGCAAATAGACAGCTGCCACCAATCCGCTCACTATGCCGATGCCACTTACCACTTGGTATAGGCGCATAGCTTCGGCTTTGCTCATCGAGTTGGTCACAATCACATCGTTAGGACGATTGATGCGGTCGATTTTCACATCGAAATAGTCGTTAATCACATAGCCACCAGCGCAAATCAGCGCAGTGCCCACGATAGCACACAACACCACCCACGTAGGCGTACTCGAAACAACACCAAACGTAGTCAACGTTGGCACCACCACACACCAATACATCAACACCTGTATCAGTGCCGTAAATATCACATTTATAGGTCTAAGTATTTTATAATCCATGGATAAAATATATTAGAAATTTAATTATGAACCGAAGGTCACGACCAACGGGAGTAATTATGAATTACCAAGCATACGCCTCGCTACTATTCATCCATTTCCCTTGAGCTTTGAGGGTTTGTTCTATTACATCTCTGCCACAACCTTCTCCCCCTTTTTTGTCAGAAACATAGTGAGCTATAGCTTTTATTTCAGGCGCAGCATCGGCAGGGGCGCATGCCAAACCGCACTTAGTCATTACCTCATAATCAGGTATATCGTCGCCCATATACATCACCTCTTCGGCTTTCAAGCCATGGCGATTCAAGAACTCTTCCCATTGCACAATCTTGTTCGACGCACCAAGGAAAATATCCGAGCAACCAAGACCCTCGAAACGTAGGCGCACAGCCTCCACTCGTCCGCCTGTGATTATGGCAATAGGATAGCCCAATTTCGAAGCATGCTGAATTGCATACCCATCTTTGATGTTTATCATGCGCATCGGCAGTCCATCTATGCCCAAAGGCATACATCCAGCCGACAACACTCCATCCACATCAAACGCAAACGCCTTAATATTATTCAATGCTTGTTTGAAATTCATCTTTATTTATTTTTATTTAGACAGAATGACATAAGGACAAAAACTTTTTTTCTTCATAATGGTCTTGCTTTTTACTGCGTAAAAATCTCTACTATAAAGACATATTAGATAAATGTAACTTGAAAATATGTCATTAATTTGCCAAGATACGCCATCGGCGTAGCGAGGCGTATGTTTAAAGAATTAAGTATTATGTTTTTGTGTCATTATGTCTTTTAATTTATATAAGAAAATATTTTATTCAATCTTCTTTATCTGTTCCGACAACAATGTATATATCTCTTGCCAATCGGGGTCTTTGTGGAGTAGGGCAATGTGTTGGTCAAGTATGCGGTTATCACCACGGCGAGCAGGACCTGTCAAGGCTGCCTTAGGACCAATTTTCTTCACCTTATTCACCGATTCTGTTATCAATCCGTGCAACACCTCAAACGGAATGTTCTTGCGACCTAACATCTTTTCGGCATAGATATACATAAGGTTTGAGAAATTACATGCGAATACACTCGCCAAGTGCAATTCCTTACGGCTTTCTGACGATAGAGGATATATCTTTTGCGACATACAACGGGCTATGTCATTTATCAAGGTTTCGCTCTCTTTGTTATTTGCTTCTATAAAGAAAGGCACTTTGCGCAAATCCACACGTTTCTCCTTTGTGAATGTCTGTAGCGGATAGAGGCAACCATAGTTGTCTCTCACTTGTTTGAATATCGAAATAGGCATACTACCCGCCGTGTGTATGTGCAATCCTTTGCGTATCTTGATGTGGTTCATCACCCATTGTAGCGAGTCGTCGGTCAGTGCATAAATATATATGTGCGATGTAGGCTCTACCTCTTCATATACATTCGTAGCTTTTGCGCCCACCTGACAAGCCAACGCTTTAGCCGATTCAAGCGTGCGACTATACACCTGCACAATATTGTGTCCCGCATCTTTCAATGCGGGAGCCAAGTGCCAAGCCACATTCCCTGCACCGATAAAGGTGATATTAAAATGTATTCCTATGGAGTTTCTCATAACTGAGTTTTTCTTCGTCGTAAGGTTTGCGTTCCTCGTTTTTGTAGCCTAATGTCACGATGTTCAACACTTCAAGCGATTCTGGTATATTCAACAATCCGCGGATATATTCACCTGCAGTTTCAGTCTCTGTGTGCATGCGGTTATATACTTGCACCCAGCACGAACCGAGGTCCAAATCTTGTGCTGCCAATTGGATAATCAACGCAGCAATCGAAGCGTCTTCGAACCAAACATCGCTTTTTTC
>JAFYMM010000041.1 GCA_017550055.1 Paludibacteraceae bacterium | reverse complement strand
TGGTATCATCACTCACGGTGCTAAATTGATGTTTGCTTATGGCGAAGCTACTGTACCTAAAGTAACTGTAACTCTCCGTAAATCATATGGTGGTGCTCACTGCGTTATGTCATCTAAACAACTCCGTGGCGACTTCAACTACGCATGGCCAACTGCCGAAATCGCAGTTATGGGTGCTGCTGGTGCTATCGAAGTATTGGAAGGTCGCGCTATCAGCAAAATCGAAAAC
This sequence comes from Paludibacteraceae bacterium, assembly GCA_017550055.1. Taxonomy (GTDB): domain Bacteria; phylum Bacteroidota; class Bacteroidia; order Bacteroidales; family Paludibacteraceae; genus Aphodosoma. The sequence continues at coordinate 2,581 of JAFYMM010000041.1, read as the reverse complement.
GCTGAAGAAAAAGCTAAATTCATCGCTGACAAAACTGCTGAATACAACGACAAATTCGCTAACCCTTACATGGCAGCTTCTTACGGCTACATCGACGACGTTATCGAACCTCGTAATACTCGTTTCCGCGTTATCCGTGCTTTCCAAGCATTGCAAACTAAGAAACAAGTTAACCCACTCAAAAAACACTCTAATATTCCACTATAATTAATAGTCAACAGTCAACAGTCGATAGTCAACGGTCGACAGACCGTAACAGACTGTAGACATTAGACTGTAGACCTTAGACTAATTTAATATGACACTATTAGCAATAAATTGGAACAACATTATACTTGTTACATTAATAGGTTTTGGTGTAGTATTTTGTATCCTTGTACTTTTGATTGCTGTTATTACTCTTTTCGGTAGAGTGATGGCCCCAAAAGCAAAAGTTACTAAAACTACTACTACAGGCTCTGGCGATGCAACAGTAAAAGTTGAAAAAACAGAGACAGGACATATTCCTGCCCTTGATAGTGCCGCAATCGCAGCTGCTCTTCACATGTATTTCGACGATGTACACGATGAAGAATCGCTCGTTGTTACTATCAAAACTGTGGAGCGCCGTTATTCTCCATGGAACTCAAAAATTTATGGTCTAAACAACAATTTTACTCGTTAAAGAACTAACAAAGCGAAATTTTTTAATAAAAAGATAAGAAATCATGTTCTCATGCCTTCGAGTCTTAGAAAAATACTCGCTACTAAAAATCTAAAAAATGAAAAAATTCAAATTTTCAATAGACAATAATCCATTCGAAGTATCAGTAACTGAACTCGAAAATGGTCAAATCGATGTTGAAGTTAACGGTAGCAACTATATCGTAACTATCGACTGCGAACAACCAAAAGCAGCTGCGCCTAAAGGAGCTCCTAAAGCTGCTCCTAAAGCTGCTGCTCCTGTTGCGGCTCCTAAAGCTGCTGCCCCTGTTGCGGCTCCTGCAGCCGCTCCTGCTCCTGCTGCATCTACAGGTGCTGTTAAAACAGTTAAATCACAACTTCCTGGTAGCGTAACTAAACTTGTTATGGAAGTAGGTCAAGCTGTTAAGAAAGGCGATACTGTAATGATGATCGAAGCCATGAAAATGGAAAACGAAATCAAAGCAGAATGCGACGGTACAATTGCTAAATTCCACGTTGAAGCTGGTAAGAGCGTAATGGCTGACGACAAATTGTTCGACATCGCTTGCGGTGGCGCACCTGTTGCTGCTCCTGCTCCTGTAGCCGCTCCTGCTCCAAAAGCTGAAGCTGCTCCAGCTCCTAAAGCTGAACCTGCTGCTGCTCCTGCTGCTGGCGGTCCTGCTAAACCATTGAAATCTCCACTTCCTGGTAGCATCACAAAAATCCTCGTTACTCCAGGTCAAGCCGTTAAAAAAGGCGAAACTTTGTTGATGATGGAAGCAATGAAGATGGAAAATGAAATTAAAGCTGAAAAAGATGGCGTAGTAGCTGAAATTAAAGTTACTGTAGGTCAAAACGTAATGAACGACGACGTTCTCTTGACAATAGCTTAATATTTAACTAACGAATAACGAAACTTTTTTCGCTACTCGCTACTAATAATCAAAAAAAACGAGCGAAGCGAGTAATTCTTGTTACTCGCTACTCGCTACTAAATGTCTTAAATATGAAACAATCAATAAAAATTTTCTTTCTTTCAGTAATGACCCTTTTTGCGGTTAACTTCGCAACTATGGCTCAAGACGTTGTTGCAACAGAAAATACTGAAGCAACTGAAGTCGTAGCTGAAGTTGAAGTAGAAGCAACGGAAGTTGTGGCTGCTATCGAAGAAGCTGTTGTTGCTGAAACAGAAATGATAGAAGAGAATATTGACCTTGGAGAAACATTTGTTAATTTCTTCGAAAGCATGGGATTGACTCAAATGGTTGAAGATCCACGCTATCTTATCATGATAGTGATTGCTTGTTTGCTTTTCTATCTTGCAATCGTGAAACAATTCGAACCACTTTTGCTTCTCCCTATCGCATTCGGTATGTTGCTCACTAACTTACCAGGCGCAGGTCTTTTCCACGAAGAATTCTTCGCTGGAGGTCACGTACATTGGAGCGAAATGGCTGGTCATGCAGGCCTTCTCGACTACCTCTACCTTGGTGTTAAACTTGGTATCTATCCATGTTTGATTTTCATCGGTGTAGGTTCGATGACAGACTTCGGTCCACTTCTTGCAAATCCTAAGAGCTTGCTTCTTGGTGCTGCTGCACAAATTGGTATCTTCTTAGCTTTCTTCGGTGCTCGTCTCCTCGGTTTCGATGCTGCTGAAGCTGCTTCTATCGGTATCATCGGTGGTGCTGACGGTCCTACAGCAATCTTCTTGACTTCACAACTTGCTCCTCACCTCCTCGGCCCTATCGCTGTTGCAGCTTACTCATATATGGCCCTCGTTCCTGTAATTCAACCACCTATCATGCGTATGTTGACTACAAAAGAAGAACGCCAAATTGAGATGAAACAAGTACGTTCAGTATCTAAAAAAGAGAAAATCATCTTCCCTATCATGGTAACTATCATTATCTCTTTG
>JAFYMM010000322.1 GCA_017550055.1 Paludibacteraceae bacterium | reverse complement strand
CATCTACTGCAAGCACCATACCGATACCCATATTGAAGATATTGAACATTTCGCGGTGAGCGATTTTGCCATATTTCTCGAGCATGCGGAAGACAGGAAGGATTTCCCAGCTACCCTCTTTCACTTCGATACCTTGACCTTCTTTCAAGATACGAGGAATATTTTCGTCGAAACCACCACCAGTGATGTGAGCCACACCGTGAACATCGCAATTGCGAATTACGTCAAGCACTTGTTTCACATAGATACGAGTTGGAATGAGCAACACTTCGCCCAATTTGCGTTCTGCATCTAATTCAGGAAGAACTGCGTGAAGGTCGAGACCAGCATCGCTAACCACTTTGCGCACAAGGCTGAAACCATTAGAGTGAACACCTGAAGAAGCGATACCAACAAGCACGTCGCCTACTTTCACTTTTGAACCATCAATAAGTTGAGATTTTTCTACAACACCACAAGTGAAACCTGCGATATCATATTCACCTTCTGTGTACATACCAGGCATTTCGGCTGTTTCGCCACCAATCAAAGCACAACCAGCTTGACGGCAACCTTCAGCTACACCAGCTACAATATTTTCGATTTTAGCAGGTTCATTAGCACCTACTGCTACATAATCAAGGAAATAGAGAGGTTCTGCACCTTGAGCCAAAACGTCATTTACACACATTGCCACAGCGTCGATACCAATAGTATCGTGCTTATCCATAGCGAAAGCAAGTTTAAGTTTTGTACCTACACCATCTGTACCACTAACGAGTACAGGTTCTTTTACATTGAGTGCAGAGAGGTCAAACATACCACCAAATGCACCGATATTACCCATCACACCAAGACGTTCTGTTGATGCAACATGTTTTTTAATACGACGAACTACTTCGTAACCGGCCTCAAGATTCACACCGGCTTGTTCATAACTTTGTGCCATATAATTTATTTTTATTCGAAAATTTATCATATAAAGGCTCAAAAGCCCCAATTTTATAACGCATAATTCATAATTAAAAACAATATAATTTAATTATAAATCAACGCATTATAAATTATTATTACATTTTATCCCTAATTTAATGTGCAAAGATACTAAAACTTTGTGATTTAACAAACAGAAAACACAAAAAAAGTATCACCACATAACTACAACACTTCTAATATTGTAACTGTTTTTCCTGCAAACTTATGTGTATTTTTAAGAGTAGAAATCTTACCTGTAGTAATATCTCGAGCTTGACGACCGATGATATTCATCTCATTAAAACGTTCAAGATTAAGCTCTTTTGCTTTTGGATTTTTATTCACCACCACCATAACAGTTTGATTTTCAGTGTAACGGAAATAGCAGTAAATACCATCATCGGGCAAGAAATGAGTCATTTTGCCATAACACAAAGCCTCTGAGGTTTTGCGGAATTGAAGTATCGAACGGAGGTAGTTGTAAACCTCTTTTTGCTGTTTTGTACGTTGTTTTGGGTCAAAGGCGTTCTTCTCGTGATGCGCCCAACCTCCTGGAAAACAGTGGCGAGCATCTTCATACGAGCCACCTTTGCCATCTATCAATATCTCATCGCCATAGTAATACTGTGGATAGCCTCGAACGGTTGCCAACATAGCCATACCCATCTTGATAAGTTTCACATCGTCTTTCACCGCATTGCTATAACGTGCCATATCGTGATTATCAAGCATATTCATAACCAAATCAGGATTTGGCAATGCAAAATCTTGTGCAAAATGGTTATAGAAACGAATCAATCCCTTATCCCAAGCCTCACCTTCCACAAATGCCATTTCAAGCCAATCTTTGAGCATAAAATCCATAACCGAAGGAAGTTGCGAATCAAAACCATCGCGATTATTATTGCCTGTTTGGAAATATGCCATTTCAGGAATACTCTTCACCCAACACTCTCCCACAAGATTCATATTTGGATATTCACGACGAATGCCTGCCATCAATTCCGATGCTCTTCCTAAATCATTATAAGGATAAGTATCAACACGGAAACCATCCAATCCTGTCAATTCAGCCCAATAGATATACGACTGAAGCACATAATCGAACAACAGCTTGTTGTTGTAGTTCAAATCCGCCATATTAGTATCGAACCACCCTTTTTGGAATTGCTCCTTATCGGCTTGCGACACATGAGGGTCGGTAGCGCAAACAATCTTATAATTTGTGCGTGTAAACTTAGGCCAATTGTTATACCACGTCGGGTCGGGCAAATCATTGTGCCACCAATGACGTGGATTGACATGGTTTGGCACAATATCCATAATATATTTCAAGCCATGACGATGACACTCTTCTACCAATCTCACAAAATCTTCATTCGTTCCCAATCGAGGGTCAACCTTATAGAAATTAGTGGTAGCGTAGTGATGATAAGAATAAAGCGTATCGTTATCATCAAGCAACGGAGTGGTCCAAAGTGCAGTCATACCAAGGTCAGCAATATAATCAAGATGCTGAATTATACCCTCAATATCACCACCTTGACGCTGATGAAGATTGGTATTATCCACACCCTGTATATAACCTTCAACGCTATCATTATTAGGATTACCATTAGCAAAGCGGTCAGGCATCAAAAGATATACAGCATCTTGCGAGCCAAAGCTCTCACGATCAGCCGATCCTTCACGACGCTCTTTGAGTTCATATTTGATAGAAGCCGTTTTGAGAGGTCCACGCAAATATATCTCATATACGCCAGCCGGCACATCTTTAGTATCGAGATAAACAAACAGATAATTAGGATTTTCAGTTCGTTCTACTCTCGATATTTTCAACACGTCATCCAACACACCAACTTGGCAACGACCCACCCCCGCACCATATATCATGACTTGCAATTCGGGGTTATTCATACCAGCCCACCACGATGCAGGCTCTACTCGTTCATACACTTTCATTTTTTCTAATCTCCCATCACGCACTGGCAGCGTTGCCATTACATCAATGCACAATGTACAATGCACAATGCACAATATTAATATTATTTTTTTCATAAACTAATAATTTTCACTTTTTACGCAAATTGCCATTAATTACCCATTAACAACTGTTATTTACGAATAATTTACGATAACTAACGATCTTTGAGCCGAAGGTGATAAAATTAACGTTAAAAATAAAATCTTGCTCTCTTATCTTTTTTATTTTTCTTTGATAAACATCACTGTCACAGCACCTATT
>JAFYMM010000321.1 GCA_017550055.1 Paludibacteraceae bacterium | reverse complement strand
TTTGTTGTAATAGCTTGCAAAAGCAGCACCACGAGGGGTTTTATATTTGCCGTCTGATGCCATTGCAACCTCTTTCCCTTCTTCTTTTTTCTCAGGGTCTGCCATGTCTGCTGATGCTGGAGTTGCGGCAGTAGCAAATCGTTCACGTACTGCGAGTTGTGCAGCAGTAGACTCTTTTGTTGATGGAGTCATTTCCCAAGCATAAGTTTGACCATATCTCTTGCTAAACACAAGATTCTCGGTACCATCCAATTTTCCTCTGATACCCTCAATTACTGAAATAGTTTCAATTTTCGCCATAATAATAAGATTTTGTTTGTTAAAGTTGTTAAAATATTCTCATTTATCTACTACAAAGTTACGAAATTTTTGCGACATAGACAATAGAGTAAGTAGTTTATTTATAACGACATAAATAGATTATTTATAAATAACAACGTAGATAGGTCGACCATCAAGAATGCGTTTTCTAACAGATGTTTTTGAAAATAGTGCGTAAAGTTCGTTCGCAACACTTCTATTTGTAGAATTAGGTTCCAATCCAACTTCTATTTTTATATTATTTACTATTTCAGCCCAATCTGTTGCATTATGTTCTGTTCCACTACGTATTTTTTGTTTAAATAATGTTCTGAATAGATTATCTTGCGAATTTTTTATTAACAATTTGGCTTGGTTACATGTTGCTGGTGGTTCGACAAGATTAGGGCAACATCTACATAAAATGTCAATTATTTTATAGTTTTTACAAGATCTTTCTTCTTCTGTCCATATAACTTCTTCTTGATCTTTTAAAGAATTAAAATATTTAGTACTTATTTTACTCCATCCAAGGTTTCCTGTTTTTATTTTTTTTAATTTAGAATTAAATGATATTGCTTCTTTATAAAAAATTATGCCTTTCTCCTTATCAGCATAGTTACCTTGTATTACCTGATTTTCATACAGGCAAGATAAATAATATTGTTTATTTAATTCAAAACTATGATTACGATAGTGAGTCCATGTACAAAATTCACTTGATTCTCTAAAAGTCTTAGATGTATTTAGAAAATAATCATTCTCTAGCATTAACATTTCATTGAGCATTTCTATATTGTTAAGATATTGCTCTTTTTTTTGATTTATTATTTTTAAGTTTTCCTGTAAATCAGGTAACTTGAATGGTTTGTTGTAAATGAATAAACCAGTGCCATAGCTTGGATTAGCTACATCTCTTTGACGACCAAAAATTTGTTTCAATTGCACTTGTGTATCAACTATAGTATATGTTTGAGATGAAAGTGATATAACAATACTTAATGCATCTTTGTCGTATAGGTCAAGTGCTTGCCAACCTGTTGATGTAATGAAAGTAAATATAGGTAAATTTGCAATATTTTCGTTTGAAAATCTAGGCATTACATCTTTGATTTTTTCGTCATTCTCTATACTATCAGCACACATTATTGCGCATTTTTGGTGCGAATTTGGCAATCCATTGACTAAATTAACTATACTAGACACAGAATTGACATATATGATTAGTTTTCTATATGTATTATTCTCAAATTTTATTTCTCCTTGTTGGTCCACTTTATTTATGAATGCTTCGCGAACTAAGAGAATTGGATTTGAGTTTTCAATAGCAATTATAGGTTTAGATTTTGGATAGTTTTCCCAAAGAAATGTATGGACATGTAACTCATCAAGCCAATTACCCGCAAGATAATCTAAGGAAATTGGTGTCGCAGTAATAAATGTTACACTATCCTTATATTCTTCTGCAATACCTAGTAGATTAGTTATCACATCACTTGTTGGATAATTATCTTTATTGACCCCTTTACTTTCAGATTTAAGAGCAGACCATGAAACGATTATTTGCCATTCATCAATTACAAGATGAAAATCTTTCTGATGATTAGTTATTTTAGGCAAACTATCATAAGTTGTCAAAATCTTATACGCACGATTTTCCCTTTTGCATTTAGTAATAAAATCATCGATGTCATTAATTGTAACACCAGCCTCAACAGCTAAAACTTCATAAGGATAGCGAGAATTCTTTCCATCCTTGTATTTGTAATGTTTTAATCTAATTGGCTTAATTGTTGGCATTGCTATTACAGTATTACACAATTCAGTTTCTATAGCAAAAGATGTAAACCCCACTCCACATTCAGTTTTATTTATAAAACCAGTAGGCAATTTCTTGCTTTCTTGTAGTTCAGGAACATCACTTGCATATCTACCCGACGAAACGTAAACACACTCAACTCTATGCTTTTTTCTTTCAGGTATAGGTTCATCAAAAGCATCAACACTGATAAAAACTTCCTCTTTTTCTTTCATATTTAATTTTATTTATCATTTATTCTGCAAAGTTAATCTTTATTTTCTATCTATACAAATGCCTAAATAATTTATTTCTAGAACTATAAATCTTTTATTTACAACCTCTTTATTCACGTATCCATATTATCATTCACATATTTATATTATAGCCTTTCTTAAGATATCTCACTTTTTACAAAATATGTCGTTTTCTCACTTTTGTGGCTTATAATATTTTCCTAACCTCTTCTTCTATAAAATCATTTAATATTTCTACCCCCTTCACAACAGCAACCCTCAAGCAAGGTTCAAGCAAGGCTCAAGCAACAAAACCACCACAAAAAAAATCGGCAAAGCCACCAAAGCCTCACCGATTTATACATAAAAATATATAAAAAAATTTAACTCTAAAAAACTCAAATCAAATTCTTTTATAAAGTAACTCTAAGTATTATTCCAAAAACTCAATAACTGTTCCTGTCACAACTGCCGTACGTCGCACATAAAATCCCCATATAATTTGTTGTGTAGAAACAACACTTGTAATATTTATTACAGCCTGACCATCAGTTATTTCCGCTTTACAATACATATCCGCCAACGCACTATGATACAAAGAACAAGAAGAAAGTCCCCCTATACCAAACACATAAGTAGCCGACCATAATCCCTGCACTGATTTTATCACTCTAAAATTCTTATTATTTAATATTACTTGTGTTTGACTTGGTTCTGTTGGATAATTTGTCTTATTAAACCCAGACACAATACCACAACCCGAAAATAAAACCATAAAAATAAAACACATAAAAAAACATTTTACAACTTTCATAACAAACTCCCTAAAATACGTGTCGGGCGCAACTTTTTATAGATTATAAAATACAAAAAAAAGCGAGAACTTAACTTTCTCGCTAATTGTAGGTATTTTGGCGTGACCCCGTAAGTACGATAAGTTAAGCCCACGCTGTATATACAACAATGGGCATTTTTTAACTTATCCTTTCACTTACTTCAAATTCGCCAAAATTTTACAATTAGAAAGAATAAAGCAAAAATGCTTTAACAAAACCACCTGAGAACGCTACTCAGTGTAATATGTTGCAAAGGTAGAAATTATTTTTCATTTGACAAAACTTTTGTCATATAAAAAAACTGACTATTTATTGGTTATAGTCAGTTTTCATTTTGAGATTATATATACTCCATCTTCCGAAATTATGTGATATGGTATAGATAATTCACATAAAAGTTGTTTATATCTTTCTATATAGCCACTCCATACTCCTGCTGTGAGAACTACCCTTTTTGCTACTATGAATTCCGTGAACAGTCTCTCTGATGGATATACTCCTCTGTCTATAATAAGACAATCTATATCAAGTGGTTGACCATTGTTTTGCCTATAACGGAACAAATTATCACGAAGTATAAAATAAGACTCATCATTAAAATAAAAACAATTAGCCGATAACATACTATCAGTAACAACAGTTGGCTCGCCACACGAATATTTCATCCAAGTCATTTCAAGTCGCTCAATAGCAAAATCAGCATGATTAGTAAATAAAATATTCTCATCATTACTGAATATATTAACCACCAATCTATCCGTTTCAGGTATAATAAGCACCTGTTTTTGAGAATAATATATATTGTTTACCAGAATAACCAATGCAAACAAAAGCATCGACAAAAAGAAATACAGCGGTGCCTTAAATCGCTCTGCAAATATATTGCGCATCTCTACCCAGTTGATACCACAAAATATTACCACATACAGAGACACAACTTCTAATAAAGAGAGATAGACTTTTATGGTCGAAAAAGGTATAGCTACAATACAGTTAATTATCTGTTCAAATAAACTTATGCCGTAATGCATTACCCATCCTGCCACGATATTCAAATAAGGAATATAACTCAACGCCAATAATGCCATACCACCAAGAAAAAGGAATGGCGCAAAGACTGCAACAAACAGGTTAGAAATTATGAAATAAACAGGGAATTGATGGAAGTTGTAAATAACTATTGGCATAGTAAGTATCTGAGCCGAAACAGTTACAGCAACAGCTTGCATAATCCACCTCAATGCTCTGAATTTAGCCTCTTTAATCTTCTTATGTAGCAACGGATAAAAATAAACTATTCCACAAACAGCCAAATAACTAAGCTGAAAACCCACATTAAACAGTTGATTAGGATTAACAAGAATAAGAATTGTAGCAGATAAACACAAAGCATGCTTAATATGATATTTCTCACCCATAATCCTAAATAGCAAAATCATAGAGAACATAAAAGTAGCTCGCACAACAGATGGGGCAAGTCCCGTAAGTAAAGCATACGCCCATAATACGATTAAACCCATTATTACAACTAACCAGCGCCTGTGATGCAATATTCTACGCATTAACCACATTATCAGTAAGAATATAAATCCTACATGCATACCGCTGACAACTAATATATGCGATACTCCTGCTGCAGAAAACATATCTTTTACATCATTCGTCAACAACCCTTTTTCGCCAAGTGTGATAGCCGAAATAATTGCTAACTCACTACCCTTCAGCCCTATTGACTCAAGTTGTTTTATCAGTTTGTCTCTAATAGCATAACCCAAATGCACTAAATCTGAAGGTCGCGTAGTAGATAGATATTTTATATTGTCGCCATCAACATAACTTACCCCACATAGTCCATTGCGAGTAAGAAACCTGCCATAATCAAAACCCTTTAGTCCATTGTCTGTAGGTCTAACAATGCGTGAGTTTATCAGATACCTATCACACAAATGAGGCTGATGCAATGAATCAGTAGAAATATTCAACAACACATCATACCCCACCAAGTTTTGAGCAATAGAGTCATCGACATAGATTATTTCTGCTTCTGCACGATAGTATGAACCTTTGTTGATAGGCGTAGTTTTCAGTTCAACAATATAAGAGTGATTTCTACACGATAATTCATCTATATCAGGCATCTGTTTTTGACGTAATAGCCATCCTCCACTACCAAAAAGAAATAGCGACCATGAGAAAATAAAAATCCACTTCCCAAGTTGATTAACTCGGAAAGTGGAAAATATCATAAATAACGTTCCTACAACTATCGAAATAAGAAATACATTAGTCGCAAGAGTCGTATATTCAGCTACGATAACACCTAATGAAACAGCTAAGAATAATCGTGCGAATACAGTATCAAAATAACCTTTAGATACCCATCGAAATGATTTATCTATGTTGATCACGAAGTAGGTCGTTAACAGATTTCACTGGATTGAAAGTTTCAACAGGTACTTCTACAAAGATAGTATTCCAATCGCTCATAGCTCCATTCCATAGACCTGGAAGTTCAAGCACTTTGATGTCAATACCATTTTTCGACTTCATAGAGATGAATCCAGTTTTAGGGTCAACATAGTTAATGAGATTGAATTTCTCGCCTTTATAGTTGCGTACTGCACAAACCAAATCAACAGGATTGAAGTGAGTAGAATTCTTCATACAATCAACAGCCTCTTGATTATTTTTGTCAATTTGAGAACTCTCAAGAATTTGAGGCGAAGTAGTTCCATCACTATTATATGTAAGGTAAGGACCACCACCCGGTTCTCCCTCATTCTTAACCATACCACAAATACGGATAGGACGATTGAACTTGTTGCGTAAATACTCTTTTACATCTACATTATCAAGATTTTCAACACCTATACACAATACTTGTTCTGCATAAGCAAGCATAGTATCAAGGCGTTCATCTGATACTTCACCATCTAATTCATTTAAAAACTCAAATATTTGACGTTGTACTCTAACAAGAAGACCAGCAATAACTTGTTTATAGTCAATAGTAGATTGTTTTAGTCTATCAGGTACTACGTTATCAATATTTTTGATAAAGATAACATCTCCATCAAGGTCATTAAGATTCTCAATAAGAGCACCATGACCTCCTGGACGGAACAAAATAGAGCCATCTTCATTACGGAAAGGTTCACCATCAAGACCTACAGCAAGTGTATCTGTCGAAGGTTTTTGAATAGAGAAAGTCACATTGTAACGCACCTTGAACAAATCCTCATAACGTGGAAGTTCGCCCATAAGGTGTTGTTTGAAGAACTCAATATGTTCAGGCGATACAGTGAAATGGATTTTCACCTCATTGTTGCGATTATTGGTGTAAAGAGCACCTTCAACAAGATGTTCTACAAATGCAGTGCGCACATACTGAGGATATTTATGGAATTGAAGCAATCCCTTAGGAAGCGAACCATAATTAAGCCCTTCCTTATGAAGAAGAAGACGAACAATGTCCTTATAACGCTTTTCTTCTACCAATTCTTGAATAGATTTGCCCTCTTCTGAGATACAAACACGATTAAGAGCCTCATAGAAAGCAAAGTTTTCACGTTCAACAAAGAAACGTTCTATATAAGCATTGTTTGGCTCAGTAGCATCAGAATTCTCAAATTCAAACAAATCCTTAAACATACGACTTGCTGCACCTGAAGCTGGCACCATTTTGATAATTTCGCCATCACCTTTCAAATATTCGCACCAATCCTTGATAAGTTGCTCGCGCTCTTTATCATCTAACGACAATATACCATTACCAATAGCAGCAGCACCTTTGATTTTCAAGAAAGGATAACCATTCTTAAGGTCGTTTACTTGAGTTTCAGCTTTTTCGAGAGTAATACCGATTGACTCAAATTGTTGAATATCTTGTGTTGTAAACATAATATTAAAAATTAAAAGTTAAGAACTAAAAAGATTGAAACTTTTCAAATAAAATCAAGAATTTGTATAAAGCAATAGGCTGAAGATTTCTTCTATGATTTTCCAATATTACTTAACAACTAATTCAAAATTATTATTTCTTACTTTTTCTTATTTTTAACTTTTACATCTTCTTTGTATGTCCAAATGTCTTTTTTATAAATCAAAGCATCGTATGACATATCAGGACCCATAACCTCTTTACCTTTAGCTGTTGTACGAACAGGTGATAAATGGTCGAATGTAATCATTTTCTTTTTCTTGTTGTAGTCTAATGACATTTGTGCATCTTTGTCGTATTCAAACACAACACGATGTTGTTTTTTCTTGCCAGTCCAAGGAGTTATAAATGAAGGTGCACCCATTTTCACAGTTTTTTTAGTAAATGCCATTACATCAATCACTTTATGTTGTGTTTCACCATCAGTTGATGTCATAAGACCAAATACGAGATAAGCCTCTTTATCTTTGAATTTAATAGGGTGAATATCATAATACAAAGCACCATACCAATTTGTTTCAGCAACATAACCTGTAGTAGCAGGAATTTCTGGTTCGCTTTGAGACAACACATAGATACCACCAAAATCATAATGTTGAATAACAGCAAAATACAAAGGAGTGCCATCTGTCAACAAAATATTCCATGTGTACATGTGAATTTGATTATCTGAAGATAATATTTTACCAACGTTTTTCAATGTTGGAAAATCATAGAAGAAATCTTCAGCCTCGAATATAGCATCAATCATTTTGTGTTGAATTTGATTGGCTAATTGAGTTCTTTTTCCATCATCGTTAGTTTTCTCGATTTGAGCAAACAAATTTTTAATTTCTCTTTCAGTTTTAGCTTGACCAAAAACCGATGTTGTTGTCATTAAAACAACAAATAAAGATAGAATAAATTTTTTCATAGTGTATTATTTTTAGATTAATTTATAATTCAACATGCATACGCCAACACCAAATATGGCGTGGATTACTTGGGTCATTAATACGTTCAGCATCAGGATTTGGGAAACGGTTTGCACTATCGCAAGCCATATAGTCTTGCCAAGGCAATATTGCCCACATGCTTTTACTATTAACGTGCATATCAACAATTTGTTGTGCAAGTTCAGGAGTTAAATCCTCTGGTGCTGCCCCACCTTGATGCAAAATATTGTTATAGAACCATTGTGTGTTCTCGCGATTTTCACGCCACCACATACGCACTGGACTTGTGTCATGCGTACCTGTACAGCATACTGACAAGTAAGGTACATTGTTCAAATCCACATAACGTTGTGTAGTCTCTTTTGGCATGCGTTGCACTTCGAGCGAGAGAATTTGAAGTTGTCCCATCACATCAGGCACACATGCTGGCACCATACCAAGATCTTCGCCACATACAAGCATATCTGTAGTATTCAACAAAGCTGGCAATTTACGCATAGCCTCTGAGCTCCATTGATTAGTATGACGGTGATAGAAATACTCATCGTGAATGCGTTGGATGCACCATTTTTCGTGGTCAGACAATTCAGCAAATGATTGTGATTTCATCACATTGATGCGTGGATGATAATATCCTGGATTTGCTCGGTCTTCTATGAAGATTACTTCACAATATAGCGACAATAATTTATCTAATATATCAGCATATTTAGGCAACAAACCATTGCGCACAAAACTATCTTCCAACTTACGTTGAGTGTCATACTCTGGTTTGAAAGTATATCTATCGAAACTACGATTATTGAAATATGTAGCAATAATCTCCTCTGTTTTTTCTGCGAATAGACTATATAAATTATGTTTTGTTATATATGGTATTGTGTAACGGTCTCTGTCGAACCAAAAACCATAGTGTTCTATTTCTGAGACTGACAAAGGCATCGAAGGATTAAAATAGCCTAACAATCCCCATACACAATCGGTAGGAATCTCCCATATACGGAAGAAACCAAGTATGTGGTCAATACGGAAAGCGTCGAAATAGCGACCCATATTTTGAAAGCGCGACATCCACCAAGCATATTTATCTTTAGCCATCTCGCCCCAATTGTATGTTGGGAATCCCCAATTCTGACCAGTTACTGAGAAATCATCAGGTGGTGCACCTGCTTGTTTGTCAAGATTGAATAAACGAGGATTCACCCATGCATCAACACTCGTCGCACTAATACCAATAGGCAAATCGCCTTTTACTACCACCCCTTTCGAGTGAAGATATTTTATAGCTTCACATAGTTGCGCATCAAGGGCAAATTGAATGAAATAATACAATTCAACCGCCTTTTTGTTTTTCTTTATAAATGCCTCACGCTTAGCTTCTGTATATTCAGCATATTCGCCCCATTCCGAGTAATTATCTGTATTATATTTATCTCTCAAACAAGAGAATACAGCATAATCCTTCAACCAATGAGCATTTTCTTTAACAAATGATTTAAATTCTTTATCTGCAACCAATTCGTCATATTTTTCAGCAAAGATATCACGAATATAGTTCCATTTCAATTCATTTACAGCCGAATAATTAATAGCTGTTAATTCATTTAATTCTTTAGCCTTGGCACGATACTCTTTCATTTTCGACGAGCTATCCAATTTACCCAATGCCTCCATATTGAGATACATAGGGTGCAAAGCATATACCGAATTAGCACGATATGGATATGAATCTAAATCTGTATGAGTTGATGTTGTATCGTTGATTGGAAGTATTTGAATCAATTTTTGACCTCGAGCCACAGCCCAATCTGCCATACGTTTCAAGTCAAGAAATTCACCTACACCCCAACCTTTTTTACTGCGCAATGAGAATACAGGGATAGCTACACCTGTGCCATGCCAATTGTGGTCGATGCGAATCGAATTTGAGAATATTTTTGAACCTGCAACCAATGGCATACGGCGATTTTCACCCAATTCCCATTTTACGACTGCGTTAGTAGTACGGTCATAAACTACAAATTTGTATTCTGCATGCGTAAGGTAAGCATTTGCTGGCAATTTCACCCACCACCAACCACCTACCGATGGAGTAAGAGCCACTTTGCGTGATTCATCCCAATTGCCAAGAAACTCTTGATTGCCAAGCATAGCTACTCCTTCCGAAGGCAATACACCAGGTGCATTAAGCATCAACAAGGTTTCGCCTTTTTTCAATCGAGGCAATGCTTTTTCTGCTTTTTGGCGCATTAGGCACTCGGTAAATGCTTTTGTCTCAAACACCGAACGCACTTCACGACGTCCAAATTCATCTTCTACTTCAATATCACCCTCATGCGCTGGCAAATAACGATATTTTGGAGAATCAAGCAATTGTGTATCGTCGGCATTTACTAGTATATATTGATATCTCGTAGCTTTTGATTTTGGCAATTCAAGTTCTGCTGTCCACACCGCATT
>JAFYMM010000320.1 GCA_017550055.1 Paludibacteraceae bacterium | reverse complement strand
CACTGATGGCAACGAAACTGGTCGTACAGAGATATACCTCTGCAATGGTCCTGATAATATTGTTACTGAATGGACTAAATGGGATTTGTCGGTACTTGGCAAAGTGGCAAAAGTTGATTTCAACATCACAGGTTCAAGCGATAATGGCTACGGCTTCAGCCAACCAGCTTATTTCGCATATGACGACGTGGCAGTACGCTTTGATAAATAATTGCTGAATTTAGGTAGGAGTGCAAAAATATGCACTTCTGCCTTTCTGTAAAAAAACAAAAAACAATGATTTCATTACTCAAAAAACTTTCAACTCTTGTTTTGTTGTGTCTTGCTTCATGCAACTTTAATAACCCAATCACTGTTGAAAATCCTCCTATCATTTTTCTCGACAACGAATCAGGTATTTATAGTACTAAAATTGGCCAAAGTATAACAATTGCACCTTCGTATGACTATGTGGCCAATGCAATTTACACATGGAGTATAAATGACTCCATCATCGGCATCAACCCTTCGTTAGTGTTCACAGGCGAGGAGTTAGGCTCGGTGTTTATTAAAATCAAAGTAGAAACTGAATCAGGTAGCGACGAAGAGGAAATTCGTGTTGATGTAGTGGAGCGCGAAATCCCAACGGTTTCTCTTGTTGGTGCAGACAAAGGATATACTGTGTCAATGGGAGAAGAACTCACGTTGCGTGCTTCGGTGCGTCAAACATCACTACCTACAACATATAGTTGGACTCTCAACAACAACATTGTGAGCGATTCGCTCCAATACACTTTCATTGCCGACTCTATTGGCATCTACAATCTTATGTTCCGTGCCGAAAATGAGGACGGAGCCGACAGCATAAGCAGTACTATTGAGGTAGTAGCCTTGCCTCCTATCTCTTGGACTTTTGCTCAAACTGAATATCAACTCATTGCAGGTCGTACTATCGAAATCGGGCCTGTGCAAACCGAAAATCTCAGTGGCGCAATATTCCGCTTCGCTATTGGCGATTCAATAGTGCAAGAGGGCGAAAAATCTACTTGGCTCTGTTCGCTTACCCAAGAGGGCGACTATTTGATTGACATCACAGCCTCACTCGTTCATGGCACTCAAACTGACTCTCTTTATCAACAAGTTTCTCTTAAAGTTATCTCTACTGAAACACTCAATTATCGTCCAAAAACAGCCTCTTCGCAATCTAAATTCAATCGCGTTTACGAATACACACCTGCTCCAGGTCAATTCATCAATGAAAAGAAAACAGGTGGATTCGATGATACACAAACAACGCCCGAAACAGCTATTGCCTATGCTGAAAAACGCCTTAATAACTCCGATTGGGTATCTCTCGGTGGCTTTGGTGGCTACATTGTAGTGGGTTTCGACCATAGTATTGATAATAGTGGCGACTACGACTTTGGTGTGCTTGGCAACTCATTCTCTGGCTCATCAGAGCCTGGCATAGTGTGGGTAATGCAAGATGAAAATGGCGATGGTCTTCCTAATGACAACTGGTACGAACTTCGTGGTTCGGAAACGGGCAAAGACTCTACTATTCAAAACTATGCTGTTACATACTATCGTCCGTCGGCACCTCAAATGCCTGTGCAATGGACCGATAATCAAGGCAATAGTGGCGAAATTGACTATTTAATCGCCTACCACCAACAAGACTATTACTATCCACTATGGATAAAAGAAGACTCTTATACCCTTCGCGGCACTTGCCTTGCTCCTCGCACTTACGACAAATCGGGTAAGGGTACATATTGGGTTAATGGCGAATTCGATTGGGGGTATGTCGACAATTTTAGTCCTACCGACCGACTTACCAACGACATGAACAACTATTTCAAAATCTCAGATGCCATCGATGCACAAGGCAACCTAGTTAACCTTAAGTATATCGATTTCATTAAAGTGCAAACAGGCGTAAACATAAAAGCAGGTTGGCTCGGCGAAAATTCTACCGAAGTCGTAGGCTTCTTCGACTATAACATGCTTAAATAATGACAATAATCTCTAACTAAAAATTATGTTTTTATGTCATTTTGTCGAAAAATAAATAATAAAATCATGACAAAAACACTATTCAAATATTTTGCATTTTGTATTTTGCATTGTGCATTATTATGTGGTTGCATGAAATGGGAATATGGCTTAGAAGAGGACTTCTCTGTCTCTGGAGAAGGACTCTTCATCACCAACGAAGGCAACTTCCAATATGGTAATGCCTCGTTGTCGTACTACAACCCTGAGACTAAAACCGTCGAAAACGAAATCTTCTATCGTGCCAATGCTATGAAACTTGGCGATGTGGCGCAATCAATGATTATTCGTGACGGCATTGGTTGGGTGATAGTCAACAAT
>JAFYMM010000319.1 GCA_017550055.1 Paludibacteraceae bacterium | reverse complement strand
GGTACTGGTCTTTCTACTCACGAATTGAACCAACCTGGTTGCTATCGTGATGTGAAAGACACCACTTGTACTGCTCAATTCAAGGCTAAAAAAGTAAATGGTTTCAACAATCTCAAAGGTGATGTATACTTCTTGGCATGGACAACTACTCCTTGGACTTTGCCTTCAAATACAGCTCTTTGCGTTGGTCCAAAAATTGAATATCTTGCAGTAGAAAGTTTCAATCCATACACTGGTGTTCCTGCTACATATATCGTGGCAAAACCATTGTTTGCTTCGCTTTTCAATCCAAAAGCTGCTGAGGTGGCAATGGAAGACTACAAACCTGGTGACAAACTCGTGCCTTATCGCGTAGTTGGCGAATGTATGGGTGTTGATTTGGTTGATTCGGAATATGAACAACTTATCCCTTGGGTAAACCCAGGTGAAGGTGCATTCCGTGTAATTCAAGGTGACTATGTAACAACTGAAGATGGTACTGGTATCGTGCATATTGCGCCAACATTTGGTGCTGATGACGCATTCGTGGCTAAAAAAGCAGGCGTTCCTGGCTTGACTATGACTACTGCTAAGGGCGAAACTCGTCCGATGGTGGATATGACTGGTAAATTCTTCCTCCTCGAAGACCTCGATGCTGATTTTGTTAAAGCACAAGTTGATGTTGAAAAATATAACGAATTTGCAGGTCGTTTCGTGAAAAATGCCTACGACCCAACTCTCACTGACCAAGATGAAACTCTTGATGTGGCTATCTGTATGATGCTCAAACAACAAAATCTTGTGTTCCGCATCGAAAAACATGTCCACAACTATCCTCACTGTTGGCGTACTGACAAACCTGTGCTTTATTATCCACTTGATTCTTGGTTTATCCGTACAACTGCTGTGCGTGACGAGATGATTGCTCTCAACGAGACTATCAACTGGAAACCTCAATCTACAGGTACTGGTCGTTTCGGTAAATGGCTCGAAAACTTGCAAGATTGGAACCTCTCTCGTTCTCGTTATTGGGGTACTCCGCTCCCAATCTGGCGTACTGAAGATGGCTCGGAAGAGAAATGTATTGGTTCGGTAGAAGAGTTGCTTGGCGAAATTGAGAAATCTATCGCTGCAGGTTTCATGACTGAAAACCCATACAAAAACTTCCGTCTTGGCGACATGAGCAAAGAGAACTGGGACCCATCGAATATCGACCTTCACCGTCCATACGTAGATGGTATCATTCTTGTGAGCGAAGCAGGCAAACCAATGAAACGCGAACTCGACCTTATCGACGTTTGGTTCGACTCTGGTGCTATGCCTTATGCTCAAATCCACTATCCATTCGAAAACAAAGAGGCTTTCGACTCTAAATCAGTATATCCTGCTGACTTTATTTCTGAAGGTGTTGACCAAACTCGTGGTTGGTTCTTCACTCTCCATGCTATTGGCACAATGGTGTTCAACTCTGTTGCATTCAAAAACGTTATTTCTAATGGTCTTGTACTTGACAAAAATGGTAACAAGATGTCAAAACGTCTTGGTAATGCTGTTGACCCATTCTCAACAATCGAGAAATATGGCTCTGACCCATTGCGTTGGTATATGATGACAAACGCATCGCCATGGGATAACTTGAAATTTGACGTAGAAGGTGTTGAAGAAGTTCGTCGTAAATTCTTCGGTACACTCTATAATACATATTCTTTCTTTGCGCTTTATGCTAATGTGGACGGCTTCGAATATAACGAGGCAGATGTTCCAGTTGCAGAACGTCCTGAAATCGACCGTTGGATTCTTTCGTTGT
>JAFYMM010000318.1 GCA_017550055.1 Paludibacteraceae bacterium | reverse complement strand
GCAAATATACAAAATAAATTTACCAAAAGCAAATATTTTAAACAAAAAATTATATTTAGAAAATCTCTCTGTAAATGCGAAGCATCGGTCTTGTACTATGCAAAGTAAAACATTCCTCATTCCTCATTCCTCATTCCCCATTCCTCATTTTTTTCTAAGTATTATCCAAATAATAATAGGTGCGCCCACCAGTGCACTTACGGCGTTGATAGGCAATGTATATCCATTTGCTGGCAATTGGCACACAATGTCGCAAAGCAATAGTAGCGATGCGCCTACCAATATCGAGCCAGGTATAGTGGCTTGATGGTTAGAAGTTTTCAGTAGTCCACGCACAAGGTGAGGCACAGCCATACCGATGAAAGCAATCGGTCCGGTGAATGCCGTTGTAGCACCAGCCAATAGTGCAATGGCAATAATTATCATCAATCGTGTGCGAACAACATTAACACCAAGTCCTAACGCATAATTCTCGCCCAAAAGCAACGCATTAAGAGGTTTTTGTATAGCAAACACGATAGCAAGTCCTATAATCACGATAGGCAACATCACCCACATATAGTTCCAAGTTACAGCCGAGAGCGAACCGAAGGTCCACACAACGAATAATTTAAGTGAATCGGGGTCGCTCGAATTTTGCAGTATTGTAACAAGCGAGCCAGACAATTGCCCGAACATGATGCCCACGATGAGTAGCGACACAGCCTGACGCACGCGGAACGACACAGCCAGCACCATCATCAACACTAACACAGCCCCCAATGTAGCCGAGATGACCAGTCCCCATCCGCTTTCTATGAAAGCCGTAGGCAGTATAGAGCCAGCCAATATGAATATCGCCACACCGAGACTTGCTCCAGAGCTTACGCCCAACACATACGGACCAGCCAAAGGATTGCGGAATAGCGTTTGCATAATCAATCCCGCCACCGATATCGCCGCTCCCGTGATGAGAGCCGTCAATGCCTTCGGCAAACGGAAGTTGTATATAATATTGCTATATACCTCATTGTCACTAAACAACTCGCTAAGAGGTATCTTCACACTACCATACGCCACATCCGCCACAAACAACGCTGCGGTTACAATTATAAGTAGTATGAATTTTAGATTTTTCATTATTATTTTTAGACGTGAAAACATGAGAATATGATATTTATTTGCCCACAAATTTTACAAATCTCACGAATTATTTGTGTTTATTTGTGTTATTTGTGGGAGTATTTTTGTCTATATCAAAACTCCTTCAACACAGTATATAGTTTTTGTATTGGCAATCCCATCACATTGAAATACGACCCCTCGATATGCTCCACACCTATGTAACCAATCCACTCTTGCACGCCATACGAGCCAGCCTTGTCCATAGGGCGATATTTGCTGATGTAATGCTCAATTTCCTCCTCGGTCAACTCAGCAAAGCGCACTTTAGTAGTCGATGCAAACGCCACATTCTTCTTGTTAGTGCGCACACACACGCCAGTAATCACATCGTGAGTCTTGCCAGACAACGAGCGCAACATCTTGCGAGCCTCTGTCTCATCT
>JAFYMM010000317.1 GCA_017550055.1 Paludibacteraceae bacterium | reverse complement strand
TTTGTAGAAATACTCTACCACGCAACGCAAGTCGTCAGCATTCATAGCCAAACCATTTGCTTTGCAGAATGGCACAAGGTCAGCCTCTTGCATATTGCGAAAGCCTTTCAACACTTCAACTGGTTCAATCTCTGTATTTTCGTTGATACCGAGCACCGACATATCTTTCTCGCGACACTCTACCGCGTTGATTGTATATTTGCGGATACGTGCAAGTGTTGCCTCATCCAATTTTTCTGCGAACAACAAAAGACGAGCGCAACGGATACGCACCTCTGCCGATGGGTCAACCAATTTCACACAATCCACAGCACTTGCTGCGCGTTGATCAAATTGACCTGGCAAGCTTTCGATAGCAATATATGAGCGACCTTCAAGGTCGAGTGCATCAAACACAGAGTCAGTTACTACCTCGCCAAACACGCCATAACGAGTTTTGTCGAGCAATTCAGGAGTGAAGTCAAACAAGTCATAGACATTCACAAGGCGCATATCTTTAAGCGCAAGCCCAAGATTTGCATTCAATTCGCGTTGCAAACTCTCTGCCTCAACACGAAATCCTGATTTCTTTTCTACAAAAATTCTGTAATCCATAAATTTATATAATTCATAATTCACAATTCATAATTCATAATTAGGCAATGAATACGATTATGAATTAAGGTAAGTTAATTCACTTTAAAATCAAATTTAACATTTCGGAGCTCTTCGTTCGCCTTAACAATTTTAGATTTAAGTGTCTCTTTATAATCCACAAGTTCTGATTTAAGTCGAGCATCGCCTACAGCCAACATTTGCACTGCCAACAAACCTGCGTTCATAGCAGCATCCACGCCCACTGTAGCTACAGGGATTCCCGGAGGCATTTGCACGATAGCAAGCAACGCATCCATGCCCATCAACGTAGCCGAAATTGGCACACCAATCACAGGCACTGTAGTAGATGCAGCAATCACACCAGGCAAGTGCGCAGCCATGCCAGCCGCTGCAATAATCACCTCGATGCCACGACCAGCAGCACCTTTCGCAAACTCCTCTACTTCAACAGGAGTGCGGTGAGCCGACAAAGCATGAATTTCGAACGGAATCTTAAAGTCATTTAGCACTTTAGCTGCCTTTTCCATCACCGGAAGGTCGCTCGTGCTACCCATAATAATACTTACTCGTGCAGTCATATATTTTTTAGTTATTAGTATTTTGTCTTTGCCAATTAGCAAACCAACGAATATACGTCCAAATTAACGTACAAAGATAGAAAAATTATCCGACACAACAAACAAAATTAACAAATAAATAAAATATTTTTTTTGTTAAAATTCACAATCTCCCAAATCACTCACTCTCAAAGGATGTTAAAGGTCGTAGAATGTTAAAACAATAGACAAAAAAGGTTGCCCCAATTTTATATGGAACAACCTTTTTTCATATTATTCTTTCCTTATATTATTCTATTGCGCCTTCATAAGTTCTATCAACAACCTCACCTGTTTGAGCCGAAACATAATAATCCCAACGATCAAACAGTGAAAAATCAACGGTCACTTTATAAGCCAAATTCGGAGCTTTCCCTAAATCTTTTTGAATCAACAATTCTGGTTCCGACACTATCACCTCATCAGTTATCGCGCTATCACTCTGTTTCAAACATTCCAAAGCCTCTTTTTCAGACAATTTCGGTTTAACCGAAATATCATTATAAAACAAACTTGTACCTGTTATCAACACTTGTGTTGTCGAAAACTCATTTGTTTCGTGATCTCGCATTGGATGCAATGTAATTCTATGCCCATCAACCCAAACTCCCTTATAATACACTTCGAAACGAAAATGATTCAATCCCGTCAAACTCTCTATAACATTCAATTCTCCAGTCGAAAAATTAACATTTATTCCATCCAAATAATCCTCCATAATCTTCCTCGCCTGCTCTTCATTCAATTCCACCACTCCGTATGGATTAGCAACTTCTTCACGAATAAAATCTTCCGCCATTGGTTCGTATGGCTCATCTTCTGTTAATTCATCATCTTCAGTTATCGACTCTTCTCCAATCTTTAACTTATCGGTCTCATCTTCAACTGGACCTTTAACTTCACATGCAACAAAAGAAATCATTGCAAATAGTAACAAAAATAATTTTTTCATAACCACCTCCTTGATTCAAGGTTAATAAAATGTTTTTACGAGGGCAAAGGTAAAAACTTTTTTTGAATTTTACAACTATTTTATCCTAAAAATGCAATACTTACTAAAAATTTCACCAATTTTATAACATCAATATAATTTTTAATCCGTATCTTTGCAGTCGGAATTAAAAATGGAAATATTATGAGAAAAATAAAAATTCTTTTGGCGGTGATTATGGCAATCACATGTTGTGAGGCTATATATGCAAAAGATTCAGTCGAGGTATCGACCAAAGAATATGCAAAAACGGAGGCAGAAACAGAGCCAAAAGGCAAGGCTATCATCACAGTATTTGCTAATTTCAACACAACATTCGACAATGGAATATCAAAATGTGGCTTTGGTTTAGACCGCTCGTATGTAGGCTATCAATATTCATTAGGGAATGGATTAGAACTAAAAGCTGTATTAGATGTTGGCAAACCCGACGCAGTCAATGATTATCACTATGTAGCATACATAAAAAATGCGCAAATCACTTGGAAACACAAGGGTTTGACCTTGTCGGGAGGTATGATTTCGACTACCCAATTCAATATGCAAGAGAAATTTTGGGGCTATCGATACATCTATAAATCGTTCCAAGACCAATACAAATTTGGCAGTAGCGCAGATTTAGGCTTGTCCGTGGCATATAAATTCACCGATTGGCTCTCGGCAGATGCCATTATGACAAATGGCGAAGGCTACAAAAAACTGCAAGGCGACATGGGCTTTCAATACGGATTAGGATTGACATTCACACCAACAAAAGGATTATCAATGCGATTGTATGGCGGATTGAACGATGCAACAGAGGCCGACAAAGTGAATATATACAACTATGCAGCCTTCGTGGGCTATAAATGCGACAGATTTTCGCTTGCTGGAGAATTTGCAATGATGCAAAATTCAAAAAACGTGTTAGACGACAACAAAGTAGGATGCTCGGTGTATGGCACCATCAAAGCACATAAAATAGTGGACATATATGCAAGATACGATTGGTTGAACTCTCTCAATCACAAATATGCCGACAAAGATGAAATGGCAGTAATAGCCGGCTTGCAAGTGAAATTAGGCAAATACGTGAAAGTAGCCCCTAACTTCAGAATGACTATCCCAGCCTCAACCGAAGCAACCAACAAATATATGGCATACGTAAGTTGCTATTTCGGCCTATAACCACAAAATCATCAAAATAGAAAACTGCGACAATGTCGCAGTTTTTTTTATTACCTCACACCTTAACTTCTACGAAGGATATACGAAACATATACGAAACATATACGAAGGATATACGAAGGACAACC
Source organism: Paludibacteraceae bacterium (assembly GCA_017550055.1). Lineage (GTDB taxonomy): Bacteria > Bacteroidota > Bacteroidia > Bacteroidales > Paludibacteraceae > Aphodosoma. Next base: position 3,018 of record JAFYMM010000317.1, on the reverse strand, counting down.
CATACTCCCTGCTCCTTGCCCCCTACTCCTTGCTCCCTACTCCCTACTCCCTACTCCCTGCTCCCTACTCCCTATTTCTAGCAACCTTCTTCATAGGATAACCATACCCTCAAGCAATATATTAACTAACTCGACTTGCCTTTTTTCTTAGCAAATACACACTCTCATTGTGTATTGATTGTGTCCGTTTTCTACCTAGCAGTTTGCTTGAGGGTATTTAGAGGGTAATACACACTGTGAGTGGGTATTTATAGTGAGGAATGAGGAATGAGGAATGAGAAATTGATTAAACCTACCAAACCAACTTAAACCTCCACAAACCTACAACACAATTGCAAAATGTTGTAACTTTGCAACTCCATCCTAAAATAAAATATAAAACAATTCAACTACACCACCTATATCCAATCCACAACCATAACACAATATTAGATACAACTACAATAACAACTCATTTCCTATTATAAATACAAATATATCTAACAATCCTAGAAAAAGAAGAAAAGAATTTTTATATTTCAAAAAAAAAATAGTACCTTTGCATTTGTTCTCTACATTTATTTCACCCAAATTTATATTTTTTCGTTTTCTTAATTCTTGCATATATACTCAAGAATTTAAACTAAACCACACTTAACCTCTAATTCTTTTTTCTCTTGGTGGCTTTGTGTTTACATATAATTCACAGGGATGACATATAGTGAATGGAAACTAGAATCCAAATTATTAATAGCAAATATTTGAATAGAAAAAGAATAATAAACTCTTTTATTATTCAAAATATTACTACATTTACAATATGAATAGACAATTAAAGGAAATAGGAGCAATCCCTATAACGACTTCAATCATAGAATCGTTATATCCAGAACTCAAGTCAACAGACAAGAAGGTTATTTGGCTTGAGAAAAACGGGTATATTATAAGATTAAAAAGGGGGCTATATGTTGTCAACCCCGAACATTCGGGAAAGACACTTTCAAATGAATTGATAGCAAATCATCTTTATGCTCCTTCTTACATCTCCATGTCGACAGCATTGAGATATTATGGCTTGATTCCAGAGGCTGTGTATACGCATCAATCCATGACGGTCAAGCATTCACGAAATTTTCAGACTCCGATAGGGAATTACGATTACAAGTATATTGCCCGAGATGCGTTTTCGGTAGGAGTAAGGAGTTTGCATAAAGGGGAATATGCATTTTTGATAGCATCGCCCGAAAAGGCTTTGTGCGATTTGATAGCAAATTCTTCCAAGGTAAATCTACGTTTTTTGAAGGACGTAGAAAACTATCTTGAACATGATATCCGAATGGATATGGATGAATTCTATAAATTTGATGCAACTGTTTTTGAAGATTATATAAAGGTGGGAAAGAAAGCCGACTCAATTGCAACTGTATTAAAGTTTCTAAGACGATGAAAAATGAAATTTATGATAGCATGTTGTCTCGTTACGATTTGACGACAGAGCAGAACAAGCGAAACGCAATTTTTGAAATAAACCAACAGGTGATTCTTGCTGGTTTGTATAGTGGGGGATTTTTTGAATCTGCTGCATTTTATGGTGGTACTTGCCTGAGAATCTTTCACGGGTTGCAGCGCTTTAGTGAAGATATGGATTTTTCTCTGCTAGCGCAGGATGAAGCATTTGATTTCAGCAAGTATTTCCAACCCATCGTGGATGCATTCGCTTTGGTGGGACGTGAGGTTGAAATTAAGAAGAAGGATAAGAAGAATTTCGGTAAAGTTGAATCTGCTTTTCTGAAGGACAATACCGATGTATATGATGTAATGTTTCAAACAGAGAAGTCAATAAAAATCAAGATTGAGGTTGATACTTGTCCTCCATTGAATTTCAAGACGGAACAGAAACTACTACTCCAACCTCATTCGTTTATGACTCGCTGTTTTACCTTGCCAGATTTGTTCGCTGGCAAAATGCACGCCCTTGTATATCGTACTTGGAAGAACAGAGTAAAGGGGCGTGATTGGTACGACTTTGAGTGGTATATTCGTCATAATGTACCACTTAATTTTGCACATTTGGCCGAAAGATGCAAGCAGTTCAACAACGAAGATATTACTCCTGAACAATTCAAGGAGAAGCTCAAGGAACGTCTTTCTAGTACGGATATTAAGCAAGTAAAAGAGGATGTACTCCCTTTTGTACGCAATCCTAAAGAATTGGATATCTGGTCAAATGACTATTTTGTTCAATTGGCTAACATGGTGAGAATAGAATAATCAATATATGGTAATTACTCAAGCAATTCATTCAAAAAAAGTATATTTACAGTGAAAAGAATAGTTGTTTAAGTACTATTGCATAATAAATACAATTCTGAAGCCATAAAAAGTATTACAGAACAACGTCTCAATATCATGAAACTTAAAGTAAAGAATTTAGTAGAATCAATCGATTTAATAAAATCAAACCGCATGCTACCAATCAATGAGTATGATTCAAGAAGAATTTAAGTTTTATAAACCATGTCTGTTGTTACAACCTTATGTGAGGTACTATTGGGTATTCAGTAGTAATCAAATGCTGAGTACCTATACATTTCCAATCGGATGTCCTCAAATCATCTTTCATAAGCGAACACCGCTGTTTGTCCCTGAATTGGGCGCAACACAGGATAAACTAACAATCAGTGGGCAGGTCAATTTTTCCTCACATCTACAAGCCAATGACGACATTGAAATGATTGTCGTGGTATTTTATCCACATACGATAAATATGTTTCTGAACACTCCTGTTTCTGCTTTTTACAATAAAGAAATATCAGGTTACGATATAGATGATAAACAGTTCAACGAATTAGCAAAACAAGTGTTCGAATGTGAAGATAACAACCTTTGTGTCAATTTTATCGAAAAATGGTTGTTGTCTCGGTTATCAATAAGTTCGAATGACACCATATACCGAATAGAGCGAATAAATGCTGCAATAGAGCAACTGTGTGTTGCTCCTCAAACGTTTGTAACAAAATTATCTTCGAATTGTTGTTT
>JAFYMM010000316.1 GCA_017550055.1 Paludibacteraceae bacterium | reverse complement strand
TACATACCCCTTCTTCCCTGCCAAAAACTCAATCCTCTCATTAATCGCCTCAATCCCCTCGCGCGTCAACTCCTGCTTACGCGCAAGAATCGTATCCACCTCAGCCGTAAGCAAAATATTATAATCCAACTGCGGAATAAACACCCGTCCAAACCAATAGAGGAACCTGTAGTTCAAAAAAATCCTACTTCTGCGACTATCACAAATCACATCCGTATAATATCTATCAAACACCACCAATCGCGTAATCCTGATTTGCGACTTCACCTTCAACCAATACCCCACGATATAATCCACCGAATAGTACACCAAGCGCACCAACGAACTCATCACCCCCACCTTTTTGCCTCGATGCGGGTCGTTATAGTTACGATCCACCTCACGCTTCAAACCAGCCGAATGTGCCACCTCACCCAGGTTACCGAACAGCATAGGACGGAAGTGCATATACGAATGAGCAGTACGAAACACCCCACCAAGGCGACCGATCAACATCTCAATCACCGTCGTCTTACCCACGCCATCAGGACCAGTAAACCCGATAGCAAACCCCGTATTCGTGCAGATATAATTCCTCACAAACGACCATAAGAACGCACACACCCCAGCAATCAAGCCAAACGGACGACGCTTCAAATTCCACCACACCGCACGCCCCAACAACCTCTTTCCACTCAACCCATCACACACCTCCAAATCCCCACAACCAAACACTTGAGAGAGTTTACTCTCCACTCTTCGCGATGTTTTATCTCCCACAGATTTCACAGATAACTCAGATTTTAACGCCGGCAAAGCCACGGCGTCTTCCGTGTCATCCGTGCATTTTATCGCCTTCGGCTCAAAGACCTTCGGTTCCGTGTGAGACAAATCCTCCGTGAGAGGACCAAAAATCCGTCTGCGGATAGCCTCATACTTCGCAGGATAAGCCGCCCCCACCGCACGATTATAAAGATACTTATCCAAAAACTCCCCAACAATATCCACATGCCACAAAAACCCATTCCACACTCTATGTTCCACAAACTCCTCCGCGCTCATCAGTTCCACGCCCCACACCGACGTATCCAAGAAGAAATCCCACTGCACAATCTCCGTCTCGTTTCCCACATTTTTCGCGCAGACGAAAGTGATTAATCGGTCGCTATTCAGGTAGGTAACGATACGCCACCCCTCTTGGCAGAGCGTATCCACCAACTCCCTCTTAATCGAGCGAAAGCCACGGCGCGTAATGATAATATCAATATCGCGACTCTCATTCCTCTCCGGCAACCCCTCATAATTCCTCAGCACCGCATACTCCGCCCTCTCATTCAAAAGCCCAAAAACTCTTATAATATAATTTTTCAAAGACATATCTCAAAATTTACATTTAAGCTAAACGACCTTCAATAAGACCTTTATCAAGAACAATCCTTACTAATAAATCAAAGAAGCTTTTCCAATTCTTCTACAGAAGGTAACAATTTCTTCAAACGTTCATCCATATCTGCTGCAGTCTTATATGTAGCCACACCCATAGGTTTATCATAATCTTGAATTACATATTCAACAAATTTCTTATTAGCACTTTTACAAAGAATAATACCAATAGAAGGATTTTCATTAGGCTTTCGCACTTCATCATCAAGGATGCGCAAATATCCAGCTAATTGACCTAAATAAGAAGTCCTAAATGGCCCATCTTTCAGCTCAACACAAACAAGAGCAGCTAACTCTCTATTGAAAAATAACAAATCTGGGAATTCCTCTATCCCAAATTTTTCAAGATGATACTGATTTCCCACAAATGTAAAGTCTTTACCAAAGGTCATAATGAACTCTTTTACATTCTGCACTATGCTCTGTTCAATCACACGCTCGTCTCTATCTTTATCCCTAACAAACAACTCTTCTGTATTAATAAAATCAAGCAAATATTCATCTTTAAACATCGTAATAGCACGATATGCCCGCAATTGATCTGAAATTGTTTTCTTAAAATTATTTGGCAACTCACCTTGATGTTTATAAAAATCTGCTTTTATTAAAGACACCAGCTCTTCTACCTTTACCTTAAAATCATAAGCATATTGAATATAAAACTTACGTTCTGCATAAGTTTTTGCATTAGTTAAAATAGCAATATGATGCGTAAAACTAACACTAAAAAAAGCTATTACAGGAAAATCATATAACTTTATGCGTTGCAACGAACAAATCTCATTCCCTTTCGTCAATCCATTATCACAAATTACCGTATCAAACTCTAATTCATCAGTTCCAACTGATGAATTAAAATCAATCTCCGCAAATTCATCAGTTCCAACTGATGAATTATCATCTTCCAATGCTCTCCATTCCTCATAAAAAGAACGCATATTTCTAAGATTAACGTCAGTTCGATATAAAAATCCGCATGGTATCTGTGTAATCCGTAGAGCGATTTTTGACGAAGTCAAAGAGCGAATCGTTATATCCGGATGGTAAAAAATCTGAAAAATCTTGCG
>JAFYMM010000315.1 GCA_017550055.1 Paludibacteraceae bacterium | reverse complement strand
GCCGATGTGGTGGCACAAGGTAAGATGAATTCGCAATATGTAGTTGACCTTGGCGTGCGTAAGAGCTTCTTGGACCGTAAGTTGAATTTGGCATTGTCTATTCGCGACTTGTTGAATTCACGCCGTTGGGCTAACACTACATGGGGTGATAATTTCTGGCAATACTCATCTCACGAACCACGTGGCACAATGTTCTCACTTTCGTTGACATATAACTTCGGTAATATGCGCGCGAAGAAACAACGTCCACAAGGCGGTATGGATATGGGCGGAGAAGGCATGGATGAAGGTATGGATTTTTAAGCTATTGAATACTCGTGTCGCCTTTTTTATGGCGACATTTTATAACTTGATAAAATAAAAGAGAGTGTGTCGGTGTGACACACTCTCTTTTTTATTGTTTTAATTGAAAGAGATGATTATTTTTTTGCTCTTTCAGTTGCCATTTTAGCTAATTCTTTAGTGTATGTTTTAGCTGCAGTAGCTTTGTCGATGCGAGTTACAGGACCGCTGATACAACCGTTTTCACAAGCCATAACTTCGATGAATTGGTTAGGGCATTTGCCTGATTTAGCGTATGCGCGGAGAAGACCGATGTTCTTTTTGTTGAGGTTGCTGAGAAGAAGTGCGTTGACTTCAGGACCGCCAAGGTGGTCAACTACAGCTTTAGTCACACCGCCTGTAGAACCATAACCGTGAGAAGTGAGGTAAGCTTCTTTGTCGATTTGGAATGGAGCAACTTGTTCGAGGTTGATTTCCATACCGTCGAGGATAGAGCCGAGTTCTTCGAATGTCATTACGAAATCTACATTGTCGCTATATTCAGCTTCTTTGCGTTTAGCGATACATGGGCCAATGAATACTGTTTTGCAATCAGGGTATTTTTCTTTTGCAATTTCGGCAGTATAGCGCATTGGAGAGAGTGTTGTAGAAACATATTTTTCCATTTCTGGAATGTGTTTCTTAACGAGTTGGATGTAAGAAGGACAGCATGAAGTAGTCATGAATGGTTGACCTTCTTCGAGTTTTTCGAGGAGCTCGTGGCTTTCGCGGCGAGTAGTTTCGTCAGCACCAAGAGCAACTTCGATTACATCATCGAAACCGATTTCTTTGAGTGCACCATAGAGGTTCTCGAGAGTAGTGTTGAATTGTGAAAGGATAGCTGGAGCTACCATTGCCACGATTTTTTGGTTAGGATTTTTGATAGTTTCGAGGATGTCGAATACTTGAGATATTTCGAAGATAGCACCGAAAGGACAAGCGTTGATACATTTGCCACAATAGATACATTTGCTTTCGTCGATATGTTCTACGCCATGTTCGTCTTTAGTGATAGCTTTAACTGGACAAGCTTCTTCACAAGGAACTGGTACGTAGATGATAGCGTGGTAAGGACAGCTTTGGTGGCAGATACCACAAGAGATACATACATCGTGGTCGATTTCTGCTTGACCGTTAGATTTGAAGTGAATTGCGTTTTTAGGGCAGTTCATATAACAGCTACGAGCAACGCAACCACGGCAGAGGTTAGAGATTTCGTAGTTAGTTTGAACGCAAGAAGAGCAAGCTTCGTCCATCACGCACATGATGTTCTTTTTAGTGCGTTCTTGGCGAGCGAGGGCTTCTTTAGCATAGTGAGAAAGAGGAGTGTTTTCGCTCACTTCGTCCGACATATCGAAACCGAGGAGAGGGAAAGTTTTGTATTTCCACACAGCGCGTTCTTTGTGAATACAGCAACGACCACGAACTTTTGATTGACGTGGAGAGAGTTTGATAGGAAGTTCGTCGATTTCTTCAACGAGTTTGTCTTCTTTCCAAAGTTTTACGAGTTTCGCCAAAAGACCGTGGCGAACAATCATTACGTTGTTAGTAAAAGCCATACTTAGTTAATTCATAATTTATAATTCACAATTCATAATTGAATGAATATCAGAATTATATGTAAATTATTAATTTTGATTGTTTGATTTTTATTCAGTAAGATATTAATGTGCAAAGTTAGTGAAATTTTCTTAATTCACAATGTTTTACCTATACTTTTTTTTAATAATGCAAATTTGTTTATATTTTGGTGTTTTTTTTGTATCTTTGCGATATATTTGATATTATAACAAAGGAATTATGAAAAGATTGTTTTTGCTTGATGCTTATGCGTTGATTTATAGGGCTTATTATGCGTTTATGCGTATGCCGAGAATAAACTCGAAAGGGATGAATACTTCGGCTATATTTGGTTTTGTGAATACGTTGGATGATGTGTTGACAAGAGAGAAGCCTACGCATTTGGCAGTGGTGTTTGACCCATCGGGTCCGACTTTTAGGCATGAGGCATTTGAGGAGTATAAGGCTAATCGTGAGGCTACACCAGAGGATATTCGTAAGGCTGTGCCTATTATTAAGCAGATAGTGGAGGCTCGTAGGATTCCGGTGATTGAGGTTGCAGGATATGAGGCAGATGATGTAATTGGTACGTTGGCAGGATTGGCAGCGCAGAGGGATTTTGAGGTGTTGATGATGACACCAGATAAGGATTATGGGCAGTTGGTAACAGAGAATATTAAAATTTATAAACCGAGATTTGCAGGGTCGGGATTTGATACGCTTGGAGTGGCAGAGGTGTTGGATAAGTGGGGATTGGAGACTACGGCACAGGTGATTGACTTGTTGGCGTTGATGGGTGATGCATCGGATAATATTCCGGGTTGTCCGGGTGTGGGAGAGAAGACTGCTGTGAAATTGTTGCAACAGTTTGGCTCGGTGGAGAATATGCTTGAACACACAGATAGTATAAGGGGAGCGTTGAGGATTAAGGTAGAGGAGAATGCTGAGCAGATTAGATTTTCGAAATTTTTGGCAACTATTAAGACTGATGTGCCTGTGGAGTTTGATGAGGAGAGATTTGTGATTGAAGAGCCTGATGTGAAGGCGTTGGTTGATATTTATACGGAGTTGGAGTTTAGGAGTCATATTAAGAAGTTGGGTGTGCAGAGTGAGGAGTTAGGTGTGAAAAATGTGGTGGTTAAGGATAAATCGGGAATGGGGTCATTGTTTGATAATGAGGAGTTAGGAATGAGGAATGAGGAATTAAGAACTGATAGTGATGAATTGATAAGTAATAATCAACTTTCAACTTTTAATTCTCAACTTTCAAATTATGTGTGTGTGGATAGTGTTGAAGCGCAGAAGGAGTTGGTAGATAAATTGATGGGCGTTAAGATGTTTGCATTTGATACAGAGACTACATCGTTGGATGTGTTGGATGCAGAGTTGGTGGGATTTTCTTTTTCAATGCATAATGCAGAACTCCCTACGTCGTATTATGTGCCGGTGTCGGCAGATAGGGAGGAGGCGCAGGCTACGGTGGATTTGTTCCGTCCTGTGTTTGAGAATGAGGAGATTGAGAAGACTGGGCACAATATAAAATACGATTTGATGGTATTGGGTAATTATGGTGTAGAGTTGAAGGGTAGATTGTTTGATACGATGATAGCGCACTATTTGTTGCAACCAGAATTGCGTCATAGTATGGACTATTTGGCAGAGATATTGTTGAAATATAAGACCATACATATAGATGAATTGATTGGCGCTAAGGGTAAGAATCAGGGGTCGATGAGAGATGTGGCATTAGAAAAAATAACTATATATGCAGCAGAGGATGCAGATATTACACTGAGATTGAGAGATGTGTTGGAACAACAAATAGAGGAGAAGGGATTGCGTGAATTGTTTTATGATGTAGAGATGCCACTTGTGAGAGTGTTGGCAGATATGGAGCGTACGGGGGTGTTGATTGATGATTTCGCCTTAGCACAGTCATCGAGTGTGATGACAGCAGAAATGCAACGTATAGAGCGACATATCAAAGAATTGTCGGGAGCAAATATAAATATTAGTTCGCCTAAGCAAGTGGGAGAGTTGTTGTTTGATGTGTTGAAAATCAGTGAAAAGCCTAAGAAAACAAAAAGTGGGCAATATGTTACTGATGAGGAGACATTGGAAGCATTGCGCTCGAAACATCCTGTAGTGAGTGAGATATTAGAATATCGTGGGGTGAAGAAATTGTTGGGTACGTATATAGACGCATTGCCAAAATTGATAAATAGAAAGACAGGACGAGTGCATACCTCGTTTAATCAAACCGTAACAGCAACAGGACGATTGTCGTCATCGAATCCAAACTTGCAGAATATACCTATCAGAGATGAGCAAGGAAAAGAGATTCGTAAGGCATTTATAGCTTCGGAGGGTAGGGTGTTTATGTCGGCAGACTATTCGCAAGTGGAGTTGCGATTGATGGCGCATTTGTCGCAAGATAAGAATATGATGGATGCTTTTAATGCAGACCATGATATACATGCAGCAACAGCGGCAAATATATATAAAGTGCCGATTGAGGAGGTGACGAGCGATATGCGTAGAAAGGCGAAGACTGCGAATTTTGGCATTATATATGGTATCTCTATTTTTGGGTTGTCGGAGAGATTGGGTGTGTCGCGTGCAGAGGCTAAGGAGTTGATAGATGGATATTTTATGAGTTTTCCGGGTGTGAAAGAGTATATAGATAGTACGATAGAGAATGCGCGCAGAGACGGGTATGTGGAGACATTGTTGCATAGACGTAGATATTTGCCAGATATAAATTCGCGAAATGCTAATGTGCGTGGATATGCTGAGCGTAATGCGGTGAATGCACCTATACAAGGTACGGCGGCAGATATTATAAAAATAGCGATGGTGAAAATTGCGGATAGATTGAAGCGTGAGGGGTTGAAGACGGAGATGCTATTGCAAGTGCATGACGAATTGAACTTTAATGTTCCGTTGGATGAGGTGGATAGAGTGAAGGTATTGGTGCGTGAGGAGATGGAGGGGGCTATTGAATTGTCGGTGCCGTTGAGAGTGGATATTGGTGTGGGGGCGAATTGGCTTGAAGCGCATTAATAATTCATAATTATTCGCCTAAAGGCTCATGACCTTCGGTTTATAATTACTCTTGTTGGTTGTGGTTTAGAAAAAAAAGAAGGACAATCCGATTGGATTGTCCTTCTTTTTTTTCTTTTGTGCTTTTAGAATTAGCGGCGGAGGCCCAATTCTTTAATGATAGCACGGTAGCGTTCGATGTCAACTTGTTTCAAGTAGTCGAGCATACGACGACGTTTACCTACCAACATACGCAAAGCACGTTCAGTGCTATAATCTTTACGATTTGATTGAAGGTGTTCTGTCAAACGTGAGATACGGAAAGAGAACAATGCGATTTGAGATTCAGGAGAACCTGTGTCAGTTGTTGATTTACCGTATTTACCAAAAATTTCTTGTTTTTTTTCTGCGTCTAAGTACATACAGATAAAGTTTATTGGTTAATAATTAGTTACTTAAGAGCTTTCACTCCGTGAAGCACTTCTGGACTGCAAAGTTATAATAAATATTTGGATTGTGCAAGAGTTTGCGTAAAAAAGTTTAGTGTTAAGTTTTTAGAGTATAGAGAAAGCCCCTTCGGATAAGGAAGGGGCTTGGGGTATATGTTTGTTTTTTTATTTTTTGAGAGGTGCTGACTCAGCGTTGTGGACGCGGCAGTTGAAGCTACTTGTTGCGTCGTAGTCGGCAACGAAGGCTACGATTTCCATGTCTTCGATGACAACGTCGAAGTCGCCAATTTTTTCAGGGAGTTGGTAGCGGAAAGTCATCTCGTATTTGTTTTCAGGAGTGAGAACAAGCTCTTGACCCCAAGTGCCTGTGAGAGTAGCACGGATGGCATGGTCGTGAGAGTAGTCGTCGCCACCTTTGAGCTGGAATGCTTTGATGTTAGATTGAGTGAGCCATACGTTTACGCGAGCATTAGGGAGAGCTTGAATGGCCTCGCCACTAACAGTAACCGAGAGTTGACGGTTTGCTTCGTTGTATGTGTGAGTGATATTTACGTTGAGAGGTGCGATTGATTCGAGAGCTTTGCTTAATACTGCTTCGGTGAATAGAGGGGTTTCGTTATCGTTTACGCGACCTACTACTGACTCAGGATTTTCAGAGTTAGCAACATTGCGGTCGATCATGATTGCAGGAGAGAATTTAGGTTGAGAGTAGAAGAAATTTGCATACTCGATACTTTCGTCGATAGTGAAAGCATCTTTGCCAAATCCTTCGTGGTGGGCAACTTCGATAGAGCGACCTTCTAATGCAGCGCGAGTTGCTTTGATGATTTCGGCACCATTAGGACAAGCAGAGCAAGATTGGCCTGTGAATTTTTCGACGAGGACTTTGCGTTGGAAGCCAGATGCGTAGATTTCTTGGTTGATAGAGTATTGATTGTCGGCAGGGATATCGTCAGTGATGTTGCGAGCCGAAATAGAGATTGATAGTGGGTATGTGCCTTCTTGAGAAGGAGTGGTGAGATCAGAGAGGTTTACGGTGTAGCCCATACCATTCCATAAGTCGAGGTTGTTGAGATAGATGAGTTTTTT
>JAFYMM010000314.1 GCA_017550055.1 Paludibacteraceae bacterium | reverse complement strand
GCCGAACCATTCAGAAACAGTATCTAGAACTTTAACTTTAGATATACCATTATTTATAAGATAATTAACCATTGTAGGAATATAGAATTCAGATTTCATTTCTTGTCCAAATTCTTTTAAGAAATTGATAAAATACTCTTCTGAATGACGGAAATAATCTGGTGTGAATCCCCACATATTCATTGAAACATGAGTATTTGCATCAAGAACTTGTTTCTCGTTGTTTTCATCAACGAAAACAATTTTATCATCTTCATATCCAATACCTTTACGCTCAACAACTGTTGTAAGATAATTATTGGCATCAGTAGTACAAATACCTCTATTTACAGTACCGCCTTCACTAAGAGTATTACCAACACGATACCCTACCATACAATAGTCATTCTCTTTTCCTGCCATTTCCTTAAGAGCTTTGCCTAACACATCAAAACCATTACGACCATAGAAATCATCGGCATTAATTACTGCAAAAGGCTCATTTATAATATCTTTTCCCATCAATACGGCATGGTTAGTACCCCATGGCTTTGTACGATCTTCAGGACAGGTAAACCCTTCAGGTAAAGCATTTAAATCCTGATAACAAAGATCTACTTCAATATGATTTTCATATCTTGAAAGAACCTTTTGTTTAAAATCTTCTTCAAAATCGTGACGAATAACAAATACAATTTTTCCAAATCCAGCACGAATAGCATCAAAAACAGAATAGTCCATAATAGTTTCGCCTGAAGGTCCAACACCATCAAGTTGTTTCAACCCGCCATAGCGACTACCCATTCCTGCTGCTAAAATGAATAATGTAGGTTTCATTAAATGAATAATTAAAATTAAGAATTAACAGTTAATACTAAGATGATTCTTTGAGAGTACAAAATTACAAAAAATATTTGATATTATCAATTATATTCTGTACTTTTGCAATAGAAATAAAATAGAATATGAAACGTTTATTATTATTTATTTTATTATTTGTTACACAGATACTTATATTAAATTCACAAACTATGAAAATAATGACATATAATGTGGAAAATTTATTTGACACTCGACATGACACATTGAAAAATGACCAAGAATATCTTCCAGATTCAGATTTACGATGGACAAATAATAAATTTTACGAAAAATTGCATGAAGTAATGCAAGTAATAATTGGTTTAGGAGATGAAGAATTGCCTTTATTAGTAGGTCTATGTGAGGTAGAAAATGATTTTGTATTAAAAACAATGACCCAATTTGAACCATACAACCAATTAGGATATGATTATGTGCATTATGAAAGTCCAGATATTCGTGGAATTGACGTAGCACTACTCTATCAAAAAGATAAATTTACACCATTGGCTTCTCGTCCAATACCAGTATATCTTCCTAATGGTCAACAAGGTAGAGATTTATTATACACTTGTGGCACATTAACAGACTCCACTTTTTTGCATATTATACAAGTACATTTTCCCTCACGCAGAGAAGGTGCGTTGGCTTCAGAACCAAACAGAGAAGCAGCAGCAAAAGCAGTACGTCAGGTAGTTGATAGTGTACAAGCTTTAGATCCACAGGCTGCTATAATAATTATGGGAGATTTTAATGATAATCCATCAGATAAAGTGCCTACTACTACCCTTGCTGCTATGCCATATACAAGTGGGTCATTTGAAAACACTAAGCTATATAATCTTTGTTGGGATGGATATAACTATGAAGATAAAGAAATTGGCTCATATTTCCATGATGGTCAGTGGGATATGTTAGACCAAATAATCGTTAGTGGAGCTTTGTTGAATGGAAATCTTGCAGTCAGAGCAATGCCTAAAGCCGAAGTTTATCATCCAAAATGGATATCCAAACGAGATAAGCGTACAGGAGAAATGATACCCAAAAGAACATACGTTGGAACATTTTATCAAGGTGGAGTTAGTGATCATTTTCCAGTATTTATGGAATTATTTTTCAAAAGTGAATTATAAAGAAAAAGACGCAATCAAATATTTGGTTGCGTCTTTTTTATATAATTAAGAATATATACTAATCTCCATTGATAGAAGCAAGAAATTCTGCATTGTCCTTAGTGCGCTCCATACGTTCTTTAAGAAATTCCATAGCTTCAGTTACATTCATATCCGAAAGATAGTTGCGTAATACCCACATACGACTAAGTACATCTTTTGGCAACAAAAGATCGTCTTTACGTGTAGATGAGGCCATTATGTCAACCGCAGGGAATATGCGCTTATTAGCTAATTGACGATTAAGTTGAAGTTCCATATTACCCGTACCCTTGAATTCTTCGAAGATTACATCATCCATTTTACTACCTGTTTCGGTCAGTGCAGTAGCAATAATCGTAAGAGAACCACCATTCTCGATATTACGCGCAGCACCAAAGAAACGTTTAGGTTTGTGCAACGCATAGGCATCTACACCACCAGACAATACTTTACCCGAAGCCGGCAAGAAGGTATTATAGGCACGAGCAAGACGTGTAATTGAGTCAAGCAAAATAACTACATCATGACCACATTCTACTAAACGTTTTGCCTTTTCGTGTACAATAGTTGCAACCTTGATATGATGCTCAGCTGACTCGTCGAATGTAGAAGAAACAACCTCCGCATTCACGCTGCGTGCCATATCAGTTACCTCTTCAGGACGTTCGTCGATAAGCAAAATAATCATATGAATTTTAGGGTGATGCTTAAGTATAGAATTGGCTATATCTTTGAGCAACATAGTTTTACCTGTTTTAGGTTGGGCAACAATAAGTCCACGTTGTCCTTTTCCTATAGGTGCAAATAGGTCAACTATACGACTTGAAAGAGATGAAGGTTCACCTGGTGTTGTAAGTTGGAATTTTTCATTAGGAAAAATAGGAGTAAGATGCTCAAAAGGAACGCGGTCGCGGACTGCTTCTGGTTCCAAGCCATTGATTTTCAAAGCACGGACAAGTGGGAAGTATTTTTCACCTTCGCGAGGAGGGCGAATGTTGCCTTCAACAGTATCGCCAGTTTTTAGTCCGTAAGCTTTGATTTGAGCCGCACTAACATAGATA
Organism: Paludibacteraceae bacterium; assembly: GCA_017550055.1. GTDB lineage: Bacteria > Bacteroidota > Bacteroidia > Bacteroidales > Paludibacteraceae > Aphodosoma. The sequence goes on along the minus strand of JAFYMM010000314.1, from coordinate 6,828 downwards.
TCATCAGGAGATGAGAGATAGTTATATTCAGGAGAACGGAGGAATCCATATCCATCAGCCATCATTTCAAGAGTACCACTACCAACGAGAATATCATCGAATTCATACATCTTTTCGCCTTCGGCAAGAGCAATGTTTTTAGGCTGATTGTTTTGGTTGTTATTTTGATTATTGTTTTGATTATTGTTTTGCTGAACAGGCTGAGCTGATGATTGATTTTTCTTGTCTTTAGGCTGTTGATGTTGCTGTTTATTCTGCTGAGATGCAGATTGTTGAGATGGTTGTTGCGGAGCTTGTTCATTAACTTGTTTTGGTTGAGCCACCACAGATTTATTATTTTGAGATTGAGCAGTAGCAACTTCTTTTTCTTGTGCTACAACTTCTTTTTTGGATTCAGCAACCTTTTCTGTCTCAGTTTTTTTAGTTTTTTTATTTTTTTGTTTATTTGATACTGTTTTGTTAGCCTCTTTTGTTTTTTCGGCAACAATAGGCTCTTTTGGTGTTGTATTAGCAACAACTGACGGCGATTCTACAGACTTTTTATCGGCTTTAGGCTCAGTGGTGATAGTCTTTTCTATCACACTAATACCACCCTCCTCAGTAACTACTTTTTTGGCAATACGCGCACGTTGTTTTTTTGCTTTACTTTCATCTTTTTTGTCAACCGAAGTAACAATAGCTTGTTGATCTAAAATAGCATATACCAATGCATCAGGAGCCAAAGAGTTAGCTTTTTTTACACCTAATTCTTGTGCTATTCGCAAAAGTTCGTCTTGACTTTTGCTTCGAAGTTCTAAAATATTATACATAAATTTCAGGTTGAAATTTCAAAATTTTTGGGAAATATTAAATCGAAGAAACCGATTTACTAAAGAATTATAGCTATTCGCTTTATTTTGAGTGCAAAATTACAAAAAATATTTCAAATACACAAATCTGAATAAATTTTGTTTTTCGCGAACTTATAGAATTACTTCATTTTAGTTACCTAAACAATTCGTATATCCTTCGTTTATGTTTCGTATATCCTTCGTATATCCTTCGTATATCATATGGTGAAGGTATGGTTATCCTATGAAGAAGGTAAGGAGAGGGTAAGGATATTTGTTGTATAATCGTTGAATTTGTGGTTTTATTTTTACTTGAAAAATTCGTTACTTTTAGTTGTTGCAAATGTAATAATTATTTTGTAAATTTGCGAATTATATATAATCGTATATCATATAGCAACAACAATGTCATTATCAATAATATATTATATTCTACTTGCAATACTTATCCTATCGCTTGTCGTTCAATTAGGATTTTATTTTATACCATATACTGCTATTTTGCGACGTGTTCGCAATTTAAAGAAAGGAAATGTGGCACACACAGTGGACCAACCACCTGTTTCTGTAATTATTTGTGCAAGAAACGAAGGCGACAATTTAAGTCGTTTTCTGCCTCTTGTGTTAGAACAAAATTATAGTGATTATGAAGTGATTATTGTAAACGATGGTTCGTGCGATGACACAGATGATATAATAAAAGAATTGCAAAAAGTTTACCATAATCTCTATGTAACTAATATTCCGCAAGAAACGCGTATTATTAGTCATAAGAAATTAGCTATTACGGTGGGTGTGAAAGCTGCAAAGAATGAAATATTATTGTTTACTGATGCAGATTGTCGTCCGCTTACACCAGATTGGATTACGACTATGGTGCGCAATTTTGATGAGAATACAGAATTCGTGCTTGGTCATGGCAATTATTATCGCGAAAAAGGATTTATTAGTAAATTGATATCGTATGATACCCTAACCATTGCGATGCAATATATGGGATTTGCGATGCTTGGCTATCCGTATATGGGCGTTGGACGCAATATGGCTTATCGTAGAAGCACTTTTTTCCGACTCAAAGGGTTTGCTGGTTTTTTGCATATTCCATCGGGCGATGATGATTTGTTGATAAATGCTTTTGGTAAAAAACATAATACACGTATTGAGCCTTCGTTAGAAGCAGAAACACTCTCTATCTCGGAAACTACATTCAAAGATTGGTACTATCAAAAATTGCGCCATTTGAGCACTGTAGAGGTTTATAAATCAGGCAGTAAGTTATGGATTGGACTTGAGCCTTTTTCGCGCGGACTGTTCTACCTTTCTACCCTATTGTTGCTTATATTTGGTTTTAACAACCCAATAATTTTAGCAGTTGCAATTGGGGCATTTTTATTCCGTTTTCTGATACAGTTAGTTATTATTAACCTAACAGCCAAGGTGTATAACGACAAAGGTTTCGGATTGTCAATTATTTTATTTGACATTATATTGCCATTGGTAACGCTATACTTGCTTACAATTGGAAAAATATTCCGTCGTAAAGCCAAATTTATTTGGAAATAACATATTTATTCAATATTTTTTACTAAATTTGCGAAGTTTTAATTAAAAAAAACAATTTGAATTGAACCTTCTCCTATTTTGGAGACTTAAACTTTTTTATTATGGATGCACAAGAATTCATTACAGAACAAAATTTTGATCCAAAACAACTTGCAACTCTTACTCGTGAAGAGTTAGTTAACACCCTTAAAGAGATTGTAGAAAATGGCGAAGTGACTGCTATTAAAGAGCAAGTTGATTGTATCAAACAGTTATTCTACAAACGTCATCAACAAGAATTAGCAGAAGCCGTTGCACAACAAGAGACCGAAGCAGAAAACGATGAAGTTGTAGAGCCAAAACAAAAACAAGCTGACCCTATAGAAGTGGAATTTAAATCTGTAATGGGTGTTTATCGCGAAAAACGCGCTGCTTATCTTGCTGCTATCGATGCAGAATATGCTGCTAATTTAGAAAAAAAACAAGCAATAATTGCTAAACTTGAAGCTTTGATTGCAAATGAAGGCGACCTCAATGAAACGATTGCTGCATTCAGAGTGCTTCAAGCAGAATGGAAAGAGATAGGTCCAGTATCGCCAACTCATGTAAATGAAATTTGGAAAGAATACAATCATTATCAAGAACAATTCTATGACCTTATAAAAATCAACGCTGCCCTCCGCGAATACGACTTCAAAAAGAATTTAGAAGACAAATCGCGCCTTGTTGAGCAAGCAGAAAAACTTAGCGAAGAAGAAAATGTTGTAAAATCGTTCCAAATTCTACAAAAACTCCACGAACAATGGCGCGAGATAGGACCAGTGGCTCGTGAGCTTCGCGATGAAGTATGGAATAAATTCAAAGAAGCATCGTCTGTTGTCAATAAACGTCATCAAGAATTTTTCGAAAATCTCAAAGCGCGCGAACAAGCAATCGAAAAAGAGAAAACAGAAACTATCGAATTTATTGAAAATATTGATATTCAAACTATCTCTACATACAAAGAGTGGGAAGAAAAAACACAAGAAGTCATTGCTCTTAATGAAAAATTCCGCTCTGATGACCCAACAGAACGTCGCGTAATCAACCGTTTGTTTAAACGCTATCGCACAGCTTGCGACCGCTTCTTTGAGGCTAAAAACGAATTCTATCGTCGCATAAAAGAGGAACTTCAAGCTAATTTAGAGAAAAAACGTCTTCTTGTAGAGAAAGCAGAACAACTAAAAAATAGCGAAGAATGGCGTTCGACTACAGATAAACTTATCGCTCTTCAAAAAGAGTGGAAAACCATTGGCCCTACTACTAAAAAATATAGTGATGCTATTTGGGAACGCTTTATAGCAGCTTGCGACCACTTCTTTGCTCGTAAAGAGGCTAATTTCAAAGACAAAAAAGTAGAAGAACAAGAAAATCTTCGTCTTAAACTCGAAGCTATCGAAGCTCTCAAAGCGTATGAACTCACAGGAAATGACGATGAAGACTACTCTGCTGTACGTCGTTTGTCTGATGCTTATATCGCTGTAGGTCATGTGCCTTATAAAGAAAAAGACAAAGTATATAAACAATATCAAGAGGCTCTCAACGAAAAACAAAGCAAACTACGTTCACGTCGTCGCAATCAAGAACTCAATTTCAAAGGCGACCGCAATAAATTGATGCGTCAATACGAATTGCTTAAACAACAAATTGCAACTTACGAAAACAACATTGGTTTCTTCAATAGCTCATCTAAGAAAGGCAATAATATGGTATTGGATCTCGAACGCAAAATTCAAAATCTCAAACAAGACCTTTCTATTATCATCGAACAAATCAATGCTCTTGATAATTAATTGTAAAATCAACTATTGACTAAATATTCGAATAATGTCGGTTCATACACCTGAAGATCTGCGCAAAGTAACCACGCATCGTCTGTTTGAGATGAAACAACGTGGCGAAAAAATTAGTATGATTACATCATACGACTACACAATGGCTTCTATTGTCGATGAAGCTGGTGTAGATGTCATTCTCGTTGGTGACTCAGCATCTAATGTCGTAGCTGGTAATGTAACTACTCTGCCTATCACGCTCGACCAAATGATTTTCCTTGGCAAATCGGTAGTCAAAGCCGTAAAACGAGCTCTCGTTGTAGTTGATATGCCTTTTGGCACATATCAAGTATCTGAAACCGAAGCCGTAAGCAATGCTATCAAAATAATGAAAATCACACACGCCGATGCTTTGAAACTCGAAGGCGGTGTTGAAATTATTGATGCTGTACGCAAAATACTCGCAGCAGGTATTCCTATTATGGGTCATCTCGGACTTATGCCTCAATCTATCAATAAATACGGCACCTACAACGTGCGAGCTAAGCAACAAGATGAAGCAGAAAAACTTATCTCCGACGCAAAAGCTCTCGAAGAGGCTGGATGTTTTGCTATTGTACTAGAAAAAATACCTGCTACTCTTGCCAAACGAGTCGCTCAAGAGGTGCATATACCAATAATAGGTATCGGTGCAGGTGGCGATGTTGACGGACAAGTGCTTGTTTTGCACGATATGTTGGGTATGACTAAAGGTTTCTCTCCTCGATTCCTACGTCGTTATGCCGACCTTAACTCAATTATCAACGAGGCTGTGAGCCACTATGTTGATGACGTTAAAAGTTGCGATTTCCCTAATACTAACGAGCAATACTAACTTAAATTATAACTCACAATAAAAGGCTATATCATATTTATGGTATAGCCTTTTTCTGTATAGATAAAAATAAAACTCAACTCTTATACGGACATCCATGGCATCCTGATGCCGAACATGCCGAGCAAGGCGAGTCTGAATCACCTTGTCGCAATTTGCGAATTATGCGCAATACTACATACAACAACACCAATAGCAAAATACACGCAACTACAGTTTCTTGCCAAATATTATGTATAATTGATTGATACACAACAAACGAAACCACCCACGCCAACACAATCGTGTATATAGCCACAAACACAGCCCACCACCACGAGCCTGTTTCGTTTTTAATAGTTGCCAACGTACCTATACAAGGCAAATATATCAATACAAAGAGCATCAAACTTATGGCGACAGCTCCATTATATAGTGGCTCTCCATTCTCATCGGTAGCACTGAGCAATTTATCCGAAAGCAAAGCCACATCTTCGTCTGTTTCGCTATATAACACGCCTAATGTACTCACAACAATCTCTTTAGCCGTTACGCCTGTAACCAACGCCACCGATGCCTTCCAATCGAATCCAAGAGGCTCAAGCGCAGGCTGAATCGCCTTGCCTATACGACCAAGATAGGAATTCTCAAGTTGACTTTCAATCAACACCTGCTGACTGTTGACCGCTGACTGTTGACTTTCTAATGGAAAATAGCTCAACACCCAAATCACTATCGAGCCAACGAGAATGGTTGTGCCTATTTTACGCAAATATTGCACACCTTTATCCCACGTATCACGCACCAAAGCCTTCAATCTTGGCATGCGATATGGTGGCAATTCCATTACAAAAGGTGTCTCTTCCTTGCTAAATAGTGTTTTACGGAACACAATAGCCATCAATGCCGCCAATGCCACACCTATTATATACATTGCAAATAACACAATACCTGCTCTATGCGGAAAGAATGTTCCTGCCAACAACAAAAATATCGGCAACCTCGCGCTACACGACATCAACGGCACTATCAGTATAGTTATCATTCGTGCGTTGCGATTTTCTATTGTGCGTGTTGCCATAATGGCTGGCACGTTACATCCAAATCCCATAAACAGAGGTATAAACGAACGCCCATGCAACCCTATATGGTGCATCAAACGGTCCATTATGAATGCCGCACGAGCCATATAGCCCGACGATTCCATCAATGAGATAAAGAAGTAGAGAATCAATATGTTAGGCAAGAAAACCAACACGCCTCCTACGCCCGAAATAATACCGTCAACAAGCAAATCTCTCAATATTCCCGGAGCCATCATTTCGCGCAACCACGATGCCAACATCTCTACCCCAGCCTCAATCCATCCCATCGGATAAGCTCCTGCAAAAAATGTTGCATTGAATGTGATGAACAACGCCAAAAGGAATATCGGATACCCCAACCATCTATTTGTCACCACATTATCTATCTTGTCGGTCAAAGTCTTACTCTCCTCTTTATTCTTTGGCTCATAAGTCTCCCTCAACGCACCTGCAATAAACCCATATTTCGCATCGTTTATCACATTTTCTGTTGTATCTTTGAATTCCGACTTAATCTTCTCCCTTATCTCTTCCAACAACACCCCTATGCGCTGTATATCAACACCCAACTCCTCACTTCTCGCTCCCAATTCTCTCATTATCTCTTCATCTCCCTCTATCAGCTTAATTGCCACATAACGAGGCGTATAATCATTTAATTGCAACGACAAGTCGCTCAAAATCTTCTTTATCTGCTTAATCTC
>JAFYMM010000040.1 GCA_017550055.1 Paludibacteraceae bacterium | reverse complement strand
TGGTTGATTGCACCTTTGAAATAGGTCTGTTTTATGTCGGGCAGTCCTAATGCCTCGATATTGGCACTTATGGATAGGGTATTGCCATATTTGGCTTTTAGGTTAGTTGCCTTAATGTCGTCAAGAGTACCATCTATTTTGGCTGAAATAGATGTGTGTTTCTTTAGTTGTTCAAACTCAGGGATAAAATGTTTCAGGTCTGATAAATTAATATTTGCTTCAGAAATGTTGAATTTGAATTTTGTTTTTGCCCAATTGACTTTGTTGTCGTCATTGCGAGTTAATAAAATTATGGTAGAATCTGTGACTAACTGAGTGTTAGGCAAGCTGATGTTGGCAAAAGGAATAATGAATGAAGAGTCGGTGAGTTCGACGTATGTGCTGAGATGTGATAATCTAAATCCAGATTTCTCTTTTAAGCTTAGATAATTTATGTTAGCATCAAGATTGGATTGATTTGTAAGAGAAAATTGTATTTGTGTAAAAAGGCTATCGATGGCAATGTCATTTGCATTGAATTGCCATTTTTTCATATTTTGCGCAGGGGCAGAATGATTAGTATATCTAAAAGAAGCGTTGTTGAGAGTGATAATTGGGAATATGAGATTAGGTGTCTTTTTCTTTTCGGCTGGAGTTAGTGCATCAATGAGGAATTGAATGTTTAGTGTTCCTGTAGAGTCAGCATATAGGTTGGCAAAAAGATTGTCTGCTTCTATATTTTCTACATATATATCCCCTTTTAGCAGTGATAAAATGTTTATTTTGGCGTCAATATTGTCAATTGAGAGTATTTTTTCATTCGACAAATCACCTGCATATACGGATTGAAGGCTAAGTTTATTGAAAAATTTGAGAGAAACATGTCCGATTTCAAATTTAGCTCCAGTCGATTCTTCTAAATATTCTGTTAATTGGTGGATAATATAATTCTGTATTTTGTTGTTAGTCAACAAAATAAAAGGAGTAATCAATAAAACCACTAAAGTTATGATTACAATTAGCGTTATTTTTGTAGATTTTTTTATAACTTTGTACTTTAATTTGCAAATTTAATAAAATTAATTTGAAATTTGAAATTTTAAGTTTGATTTTTTCAACTTTTAACTTTTAATTTTCAATTCTCAATTTTCGATTTTTATTATGAGTGTAATTATATTAGGAATAGAATCTTCGTGCGACGATACATCGGCGGCTATTTTGCGTGATGGCGAGTTGTTGTCTAATGTAACTGCAGGGCAAGCTGTGCATGAAATGTATGGTGGTGTTGTGCCTGAATTGGCTTCGCGAGCACATCAACAAAATATAATACCTGTAGTTGATGCTGCGTTGAAAAAAGCTGGCATTGAACGAAATGAGATTAGTGCTGTAGCTTTTACTCGTGGCCCGGGTTTAATGGGCTCGTTGTTAGTAGGCACATCTTTTGCCAAAGGTTTTGCTCTCGGATTGGATATCCCAATGATAGATGTCAACCATTTGCAAGCGCATGTATTGGCTCATTTTGTGCGAGAACCAGGGGTTGAGCCTCATTTGCCTGAGTTCCCATTTTTATGCCTATTAGTATCTGGTGGAAATTCGCAGATTATACTTGTGAAGTCGTATAAGGAAATGCAAGTGTTGGGTCAAACGATAGACGATGCTGCAGGCGAGGCTTTTGATAAGTGTGCTAAGGTGATGGGCTTGCCTTATCCTGGTGGACCTTATATAGATAAATACGCTAAAATGGGCAATCCAAAAGCATTTGCTTTTGCAAAACCTCATATTAAAGGTTTTGATTATAGCTTTAGTGGGCTAAAAACATCGTTTCTTTATACTTTGCGTGATGCGCAAAAAGAAGACCCTAATTTTGTACAAAATCATTTGTATGATTTATGTGCATCTTTACAAAAAACTGTGGTTGATATTTTGATGGATAAGGTGCATAAAGCGATGAAAGAGACGGGTGTTAAGCATTTGGCTGTGGCGGGAGGTGTGTCTGCCAATTCTGGATTGCGCGATGCCTTCGAGGACTATGGTCGTCGTCATCGTGTTGAGGTATATATACCTAAGTTCTCATTTACGACCGACAATGCCGCTATGGTTGCAATAACTGGCTATTATAAATATTTAGATAACGACTTTTGTGCAGTGGATTTAGCTCCTTATGCCAGAGTTTCTATTTAAGTGATAAGGAAAGAGTGATTATTTTAGTTTATAGGTGTGGCAAATTTTTTAATTTTCAAGTTTAAAGGGTATTGGAGTAAATTGGGCGTCTATCAAGGCATAATGCTTTTCTTGATAGTTATGTTTGCATCTAATTTCTTTTGGAAATTAACGGTAAAAGGCGATGAAAATGGACTAGAAGCCTCTTTTCTTTGTTTTGATCTGTCGGTTCTATTTTCCTCTTTATGTCATCATTTAGCCTCAGTAGTTCATTTTATATCCAACTTATTAGGCATAACTACTTATCTCTCTGATACAACTATCT